>NZ_JASAUS010000006.1:0-177843 GCF_029953005.1 Bradyrhizobium sp. Mp27
GTCCGGCGGCTCTTCTTCGTCATCTTCGCTCCTGATTCGCAGCAAGAATCCTCGCCGCTGTCAGGCAGAAAATCCACTCAAGCTACTGTCCGAATTTGCGGGGCCAGCTCTTTCTACCAATCGCCCAAAGGCTTAATGGTGCCGTCGTCATCGGTTCGGGAATTATTTCGGGACTCGCATTTTCTGAATCGAGCGCTTCACGGGCCGGCCGATCGGCGTGAGCTACTACTGCTGCCGCTGCGAGAGGTCTGATGCCAAAGGAGTCCGTGAAGGGTCGGGAAAGCCGCTGCTTGCCGAACTACCCATCCCGCCGAGACCAGCGCCAGGCCTTGCGCGTCCAGACGAAAAGAGCCACGGCCATGCAGATGAGAAAGACAGAGCCGAGCAGGATGGCAAAGCCGGTGGGATAGAAGACGGCCAAGCCGATCATCAGGGCTACCGTCCCAATCATAACGGCGCCCTCGGGCGAGGCCCGAACAAAGACGAACAGGAGATAGATAACCACGAAGCCGATTGCGATTGTTTTCATTTCGGGGATCCTTTCAGGTGAATCATTCCGGCCGCTGCTCGCGGCAGAATTCATCCTCGGCCGACGCCGGCCGCAGATCGAAAAACGTCATGTCGCAGGCGTTGTGAACGCCGCCGAGCACATGCGAGCCATAAAGCGCGAGCTCGAGGAAATCCAGCGGCGGCTCAATCTGCGAACCGTAGAGCCTTCTTGAGGGCGGTGCGTTCGGGAATTTATTTTTGGGGATGCTTCCCTGTGTACTCGCCCTAAGGTAGAAGCTCTGCGAGGGGGCATCAATGAACGACAGGAATTGGCCGGGCATCGCGAGTCGCAATCCTATGGATCATGGCGACAGTTGGCTGGCTGGGAATTGCAGGGCCCATCTGGCAGGCCACGAAATCCGCCAGCCCTGACGCCTGGATTGGCTTCGCGGGCAATGCGTTAGGCGCCGGCATGACGCTGCTTGCCGCAACCGCCGCAGCAATCGCAGCATACTGGACCATCATTCCGATGCGGCGCCAGCTGTCGGAATTGGTCCGGCAAAATAACTTCGCTCACTATGAGCGTCTTCGTCAGCGCGCCGCCGAACTTATGGACATGAAAGTCCTTATCGAAAACGTCACTGCCAATCTTGAGGTGATGCACCGATCGTTAGCTTTGGGCAAAAAAGAGGACATGCGGATCGCCTTTGATCGACTTGAGCAAAGCGCTGGCGTCCTGAATGCCGCTAGACGAACATTATGGGGCGACGAGAATGCGCAAAGCCTGACGATCTATTTTATCGATAACACCCTCCGGGCAGTAAATGCCGCACGAACCTTTTTTGGATCTAGGCCATTTGAGGAAGAAGCGTGGCTAAAATTCAAAAGCGCTGCATCCCAGGGAGGGGTAGCACTCCACGCAAGGATCAAGTTCGACACCGACATAATATCGGCCGAAATCGCATTCCTTGAGCCCTCGATCCTAAATAGGCCAGCCTTCCCGCAACTCTGGCGAGGGGAATATCCGGGGCCGGAAAAGCTTGCTGAAATATATGCTCCGCGCACCTCAGATATAGGCAAGGATGGCACAGCCTAAGCCGCGTCGACCGGCCATGGGAATTCTGGTACAAGTTCGTCGCTGGCCCGACGCTATAGCAGTTTGTTGAACTGGACGTGATGTATGGATCCAAGCTTCACCCGAAAGAAACAAATGTCAGAGGAGCACTTTGCTGCTCAGCCTGAAGAGGTGGGTCGCGAAACTACGCCGAAGGCGATCACACAGGACGTGATCACCTTCAGCCACATGCTAGGTAGCGAACCAGAGTTCGTCCCCGTCAGAAGCGATGCATATGGTTTGTTTGGCTGGTGTTCGGACGGCGTCGAAGAAAAGGTGCGCCATGATGGCGGCGGAATAGTCTACGGTTGGACAATTTGGGAGTGGACGGAGGTTCTACTAACGGCTGAATTCCACGCAGTTTGGGAGGACAAAAATGGCGATCTTATTACTCCAAAGCCACAGGGCGAGGCCTCTATCGTGTTTGTGGCCGATCGATCCTATGCGCCTGGCTTCAATTTCCACAATCGTCCCCACAACAGGCGCTATCGTGTTTATCAGCCGCCCGATTTTTCTCCTATAGTTGACCGGGCTATCTCGCAAATGAAACCATCCCAGTTAAGATACGAAACACGCCGAGCGGATAAGGCTGGCATGTCCTTGCAAAACTGGCTGATGAAAAAGGCGCCGGCTGACTCGCTCGCGTCCTTAATCGACTCGTTCATATCTACTTGCGACAAGCTCGATCAAAAGACTGACGCTTTGAGCGGCAACCGCAACCACTTTTCACCCGATTCTGAGTACCTAACTCTAACCCAAACGAAGATCGAACAGCTCAAGGAGATCGATTTTCGCACGAGGAACCGAAGGAAACCGCCTCTCCTTGAAATGACGCAGCCTTGAATCCTTGAACCTAAGCGTTACCGGGGCGGGCAGGGTTCTTTCGTTGTTCGCCGGGCTGGTCGACGCGAATGTCGATCCAGAAACCGCCATCGCTGTCTCGCGCGAGGTATTCGATCAGGGCTGTGTGTTCGACTCGGATCGGGTTCTCGTCATCATCCTTTCAGGTTTTCCGCAATATCGAAAAGGTGTCGTCGCCGTGCGCCTCGATTGCCCACTCGCCGCCATATACCTCGCGCATCCCTTGGGCAATCAAGAGCGCTCTCGAGCGGGGACAGGCCTTGGCACGCCTCGGCGAGATCGGCGGCCATCGCCTCGAGCTCGCGATCAGGTTGTTTGCGCGTCATCGATCGGGATCCTTTCAGTCCTGCTCGCGCAGGTTCATCTCCTTGTAAGCCTGCGCCAGCGCGTCCGGCGTCTGCTTGGCCTTGAACGCCGTCCAGGCCGCTTTGAATTCGGCCTTTGCGGTCTCGAGATCCTTCGCCGTGCCGATCGGCAAGCCCCCCGGGAATATGCACGATGACATTCCAGATCCAAATTGCCGGCGAGCGTTCGCTGGCGTACGGAATCCGGCCGATGCTCTGGCCGTCGTCGCGCACCGAATAGTCGCGCGGGCCGATCGGTTTGAGCGTCAACGTCATTTGCTGCTCTTGTCCTCGATCTCCTTCGGCTCGATCTGCTCGACCTGTCGCGGCGCGGTCGCTTCCATCGCGGCGCGCATGTCCTCGACCGTCGCGTCGGTGTAGAATTTCGCGGTGATCGCGATGTCGGTATGGCCGAGGATCTTCTGCACCACGCGCAAATTGCCGGTTTTGCGCAAAGTGCGCATTCCGGTCGTGTGGCGCAGGTCGTGGATCCGGGCGTCGACGCCGGCCTTTTTCCATTTCCGCTTGTTTGATCCTAGGCCGTAATAGGTGATCGGGTAGCGCTGGCCTTTGACGAGATCGCCAAGCTTGCGGCCGTTCCGGGTGCGATCTTTCCAGGTTCGCTTTGCCTTGTAGGTAAAAACAAATTCGGCGTGCTGGCCGCGGCGTTTCCATAGCAGCGCATAGGCCTCGGCCGAAAGTGGCAGCACGCGCGGCACGCCGCCCTTGGCGACGACGCGGATGACGGCGAGCTCGAAATCGACCTGCGACCAGGTCAGTAGCAGATCCTTGCGGCGCAGGCCGGTGATGATCGCAAAGCGTCGCAGCTCGGCAAAGTCGAGATCCTCGATCTGATCGAGCGCGGTTTCCTCCGTCGCCGAGATCTCGCGCACGTGTCGGCGCTTTTCCTTGAGACGGTGTTTTTTCCAGGTCGGCTCGCGGACGATCGCCGCATTCCAATTGTCGCGGGCGCGGCGCACCACGCGGCGCAGCAGGTCGAGCGTGCGATTGACCGTGGTCGAGGTGATCGACCGATACAGCTGCCGGCCTTCCTCGTCGGTCGAGTCGCGGCGAACGTCCTTGGCGCGCTCCTCGACCATGCGCGAGACGATGTCGTCATTGATGTCGTGCAAATAGGTTTTGGCGCCGATGATCTCGACCAGGCGATCGAGCGCGGATTTGATCTTGGCGTCGGATAGTTTTGCGCCGTGGGTGTTCCACCAGCGATCGCAAGCGGCCTTGAGCGTCAGCGGCTCGGCGCCGGCGGCGCGGATCCGGTCGACGATGATTTGCGCGTCGACCTTGCGGGCCTCTTCAAAGCGGGCCGCGTCATCCTCATTCCGCAGTTTGGTCGAGCCGGAAAATCGATAACGGTCGATCCTGAAATCGTAGTGCCAGAAGGGGGAGCGTTTTGGGCGATAGATGGACATAGGTCGGCCTCGGCGAGCTGCTGCACAAACCGGGTGACATCGGCCATCGTAAAAACCCGATGGCGCCTGGTGCGGCCGAGGCCTTTGAGCCGGCCCACCAGGTTGCCGGCGGCAACATGCCGCGCGATGGTTTCCCGATGCAAGGGGATCAGGGCGGCGAGCTCGGGGACGCCGATGGTGGCGCGGCCGTCAAACACGGCCTCGAGCGCTAGGCGCAGCTCGAGCGGATCCGCGGGTAGGGGGCGCGCCGTCATCGCTCGGCCTCGACCAGGTGGACGCGATCGCCGATGATTTGCGCGCGGCCGGCGGCGACCAGGCGGTCGACGACGCTGTCGCCGATCCGCCGGGTGCCGTAGCGCCAGCCGCGCGGGCGCCGCTCAAAGGGGCTGGATTTCAGCAGCGCCAGGTAAAAATAATAATCCGATGGCAATCGCCGGCTCATGCGGTCCTCACTGCGCCGCGGCGTCGAGGAACGTCATCGCCGCGGCGACGGCCGCGAGCGTAGTGTCGAGCTCGGCCTCGTCGGGAAGCGGCGCCAGCGGACCGTCGATCAGGACGTGAAAACGCGCGGCGAATGCGCGGGCCTCGTGCATCGCCTCGTCATGACCAACGTGCGGTTGCCAAGCCGCATAGATGCGTGATGCAGCATCATTAACCATGCGGGGGGATTGCGCTGGCGCGGGGTCGCGTCCGGAAATTGTGTCCATTGCCAAGGTTTCCCGATGGGGGGAGGATGGCGCCTTCTCGGCAAGGTCAGGGACGGGGTGCATGGCAAGACTCCGCTGGGATTCGCGTCAACGGTATACACGGGCAGTGCATAAATTCCTAGCAAAATGCACACGACGTTTATTTTGAGGGGCTGCAGGGACACGAGGAAATGCAAATGGGAATGCAATCGTCTGAAAAAACCGATGGCCTGCGCCGTCTAGCGTTACAGTTGGCGCTGCAGCTGCCGGAATCCGTGGAGGATGCACGCAGAGTGTTGGCCATGACCGGCGAGTGCCTCGATCAGTTCTTGATCGAGCAATCAGGCAGTTTGAGCGCCTGGCAGCGCGCCAAACGGCTCGGCTGGCGGGTAGACGTCGCTGCGGAGAATCGGCCCGGCCTTGCGGCGGCCGAGGCTTCGCCGTCGGTGTCGCGCGCGCTGTGCTGGGCGCTGGCGACGCTCGGCGTGACTGCGCCGCTGGCGCTGCTGCTGGTCAACACGGTCGGCGGCGGCGCCGGGTTCTGCCTTGGCTTCGCCGTGATCCTGATATCGATGGTTTTTGGAGTGCTGCCGGCGCTGGCGCTGGCCGGCGCCAGCCCGATTATCCACAATCTTGTAGTGGTGCCGCCGGCTTTCGCGCTGCAGGTGCCGAGCAAGCAGGAATTAGTTTGGGCTGTGTTCTACGTGTTTTTCGCGCTGTCGGTGCCGCCCTTGCTGCGGCGCCTGAACCATTTGCGGCGCTTGGCGGCGCGACCTCTGAAGGGTGACGGCTAGCGCTTTTTCTGCAGCTCGATCTGCACTTGCGGCGGCAGTGATGAATTCATCAGGCCGCGGTAAATCCAGTCGATTGTAACGCCGGTCGCCTGGCAGACCCTGATCGCCTGGTCGATCGAGATCCGGCGCCGGCCGCTTTCGTAATTATTCCAGGCTTGGGTTTCGATCCCGACCAGCCGGCACCAGTCGGCCTGGTTCATTTTGAACGCCTCGCGGGTCCGCTTGAGGCGGCCTGCGACCGTGTCGAGGCTGTTGTCGCGATCGTGCCGGGTCATGGCCGGCACTGTGCTGAATACGTTGGTTCCTAACAATTTTATATCCGCTTATGCTTGGAAAATGCACGTAACGTGTATATTCCGGGCCGTGTCGATGATTCGCCAATGTGATTCCTGGCCGTTGCTCGAGACCGCTGACGCGGTGATCGACGGCGTCGGCGGCACCTTCGCGGCTGCCAAAATCAGCGGCCGGCCGGCGCAGCAAGTCTCGAATTGGCGCCGGACCGGGACGTTGGCGCCGGGCACCTTCCTTAATTTCCAGCGCGCCCTGGCCGAGCGCCAGCTGCGCGCCAGGCCGTCGCTGTGGCGGATCGATGAGCCGGCGAATGGCGCCGAATAAGGGTTTGGGTTCCTCATGATGAAACCAAGCTATCGGAGAGGCAGCGCGGGCGCAAAAATGGGCGCCGAGGAAATCCTCGGTAAATCCCGCAGGGATCATCGGTGGTTTGCGCCGGTCCTGGTCGAGCTGCGCAAGGTTTTTAAGCAGAAATTGGCGGCCGAGCTCGCGTTGATCGCGAATCGCTCGACCAGGGTTTGCGAGGACTGGATCGCGACGCCGCCGCGCGGCGCGCCGGACGGCGAGGCGCTCAACGCGCTGCTTAACAGCCGGATCGGCGACGTCGTCTGGAAAGCCTTGACCAGGTCATGCGCCGAGCCGTGGCGCAAAAAGCTCAATCGCCAGATGGAAATTTCGCAGCTGCTCGATCAGCAGCGGGAAACCGCGGCGCGTCTGGCGGCGCTGCAGGACGGCGGGGATCTGTGATGGATGACGATCTGCTCAGCTGGGCGATGCTCGGGACCGTGCTGCTGTCGCTCGGCATCACCACGATCGTGATCGCCTGGCCGCTCGAGGGCGAGCGCGGCGCGGCCTGGCGCATCATCCGCGCGCGGTGGCCGCGATGAGTTCGGCCGTGCGGGCCTGCGCCGTCACGCTGCTCGACGGCGACCGTCCGGTCGCGCGCGGCATGGTCGCGATCGACGCCGAGGGCGTGCCGCCGATCATCCTGTTTGACGGCGACGCCTTCCTGCCCGTGCTCGTGACCGCCGAGCTGATGCCGGACGTGCAGACCTATCGCAAGGCGCGCGTGCTGCACGCCGGCGACAATTTCCGCCCGGTCATGCTGACGGTGGTGCATCGATGAGCAAGGCGGAAACCCGCGCCGGCAAGATCGCCAAGGATCAGCTGCAATCGATCATCGAGAGGGTCGAGCGGCTGCTCGAGGAGAAAAAGGCGATCGCCGACGACGTCGCTGCTGTCTACGCCGAGGCCAAGGGAAACGGTTACGACACGAAGGCACTCAAGGCGATCGTCAGGATGCGCGCGCAGGATCCGAACGAGCGCGCGGAATTCGAGGCCATCCTCGAAACCTACATGCAAGCGCTGGGGATGCTGTGATGATGTAGGCGCCGGTCAACATCATCGGGGCGCGCGCGGTCGATTTCGAGCAGGGCCTGCCGGATTTGACGCTGACGCCGTGGCGCCGCGTCTGGCTGTCGTCGCGCGAGCCGATCTGGACGCTGGTCGACGCCGAGGATTTCGACTGGCTGATGCAATGGCAGTGGAACGTCTGGCACGGCGGCCGCGGCAAGGAATGTTTCCTCTACGCCAAGCGCAACACGGGCGCGCGGCGCGACACGGTGCGGATGCATCGCGAGCTGCAGATCCGCTGCGAGCCGCGGGATGACGATTACCTGGCAAAGCACGTCGTCGATCATATCAACGGCCAGACGCTCGACAACCGCCGCGCCAATCGGCGCTGGTCGACCAAGCGCGACAACAGCATCAACCGCCGCGTGCGCGGCGAGGCGCCGAGCCTCGACAAGATCCTCGCCGGCCTGCTCGCAACCCTGCCGGCGCGGCACCAGCTCGAGGAGATCCCGTTTTGACCGAGCTCGCACGATACGAGGCGGCCGAGCGCGCGATCGCCGCCGCGGAGGCGGTCGACGAGGTGCTCGAGATCCGCAGCCAGGCGGCGGCCTGGTCGGCCTATGCCAGGCAGGCGAAAAACAAAGATCTCGAGATCAGGGCGGCGCGGATCCGGTTTCGCGCCGAGCGGCGCCTCGGCGATATGCTGATCTTGGCCAAGGCGGCCGGTCACCTCGCCGAGGGGC
The DNA here is from genome assembly GCF_029953005.1 of Bradyrhizobium sp. Mp27. NCBI lineage: Bacteria > Pseudomonadati > Pseudomonadota > Alphaproteobacteria > Hyphomicrobiales > Nitrobacteraceae > Bradyrhizobium > Bradyrhizobium sp. Mp27. Next base: position 8,106 of record NZ_JASAUS010000006.1, read on the forward strand.
GGCCTAGAAACTGTTCCGGCGAGGAACAGTTTTCCGACGCCGGCGGCGCCGGCGCCGATCGAGCCGAGGCTGAGCTCGGGACCGCCAAGCCGCTGCGCGTGACGCTGCAGGAAGCCGGAATCGACCGCAAACTGTCGTCGCGGGCGCAGCGCCTGGCCGCGATGGATGCGGCCGAATTCGAGCAGGCGCTCGAGCGCCAGGCCGAGGAAATGCGGTCCGGCCAGGCACGCGTCGCGATGGATCTGCTCAAGATCGGAGCCGAGGAAAAGGGGCGGGCGCATCGCCGCAACCTGGCGGCCGTGCTGTCCGAGCAGTCGATCACGTTACCGACCGGCAAGCGCTATCCGGCGAACTACATCGATTGCCCATGGGAACGTAAGGGCGGCATCGGCGACCGGGCCTATGAGAACCACTATCCGACCATGACCTGGCCGGAGATCCTCGCGTTTCTGCGCAAGGCACGTGACACGCTGCTGCCTGATGCCTGGTCGTTCTTCTGGATCCCGCGCGCGCATTTGCTGACGCTGGTCGAGATCGAGATCGAGGTCACCGTCGTCGAAACCGGCGAGGTGACGCTCGCAAAGGTCATGATGCCGCTCGCTTGGGCCTGCGCGCAGGCGCTCGGGATGGATTCTTATTCAACGTGCTTTGTCTGGACCAAGACCGATGCGCAGTTTCCGGACGACAGCGGTTCGGGCCTGATCGCCTGGGATCAGGATGAATTGCTGCTGCTGTTCAAGCGCGGCCGCGGCCTGCCTAAACCGGCCGGTTCGGAAAAGTACGGGTCCAATCATCGCGAACGGCCGCGCGAGCATTCGCGCAAGCCGGATCACTACAGGCGCATGATCGCGACGATGGTCGGTTGCGACGACGAGGGCCGGCCGCTGCCGGTTCTGGAGATGTTTGCGCGCGTCGACGCCAAGCATCCGTTGCCGCCTGGCTGGGACGCCTGCGGCAACCAGGCCGGCGCGCCGCCGATCGAGATCGAGCCGGATGCAAAAGATTCAAGTTTCGCCGCCGGAATGCCCTCCGACGCCGGCGAGACCGTGACGGCTGCGGCAAATGCAACATCAGACGGGGCCAGCGTTGCCGCGGCCGTCGCGGACGTCGTCACGATTTCCGACAACCAGGTCGTCGATCGCGCGCCTTATGACGCCGACGACGTCGTCGCGATCGACCAACTCGCCGGGTCGGAATGGCTGCGGCCGGTCGAGCTCGACGCGCTCCAGTTGACCGAGCTCGAGCAGCTGACGATCCTTTCGGATTTCTGCCATCCGAAGCGCGCGGCGATGCAGGACGTGCTCGGCGCGAGCTGGCAAGCGCGCGAGATGGCCTATCAATCCGGCGGCCAGTGGCAGCTGCGCGAGGCCGGCTGGTCGCGCCTGCACGCGCTGCGCGACGCCGTGACGGCGCCGCCGGTCGTCGCACTGACTGAGCCTTACCGCGCGCCGCAAATGTCGCTGTTCGATTGTCCGGCGCCTGAGATCGTTGACGGCGCACTGCAGACGCGCCTGCCGGTCGACGATGATGAGCTCGCCGAGCAGCTCGCACTGATCGCGGTCGACGCCGGCGGCACGATTGCCGGCGAAATGGCGCGGCATCTGTGCGGAAAGGATTATCTGCACGCCACGACGACGGCGCTCAAGGTCACGGAGCTCGGCCGCGCCTTCCTGGCGCAGCTGGTCGGGCCGGCATCGGTTCAACAGCAGGGGGACGCGCGATGAGCTGGCCTGTTCACAAGATTCGCAATCTCTGGACGGCCGCGGAGCTCGATCGGCTCTGCGCCGCAGTCGAGGGCGCCGGCGGCGATTGGGCTCGTGTTGCGGCGAACATGCCGGGACGGTCCGAGGCGGCCTGTAAGCAGGCGTACAACAGTCACCGGCGTTCCGAGCGCCTCGCCAAAGAAGCGCCGGCCGCAGCTGCGGCGCCGAAACGTTTGAAAAGTTGGCAGGACAAGCGCGCCGCGGAAAAGGCGGCCGAGCAGGAGCGCGCGCGCGCCTTCGCGCAAGAGCGTTCGGTGGCGTCGGCGTTTTTCGGCGATCCGTTGCCGGGTCGCAGCGCGCTCGATCAGCGGTCAACGCAGACGCCGCCGAAGCGGCCGACGCTCTACACGGGGGACGCCAGATGATCGTTGTTCGGGTTGAGCTGCATTCGGCGATCACGCGCAAGGTCACAGAAATCGCGCGGATGCGGATCCGGAACGCCGGCGGCACAAAGGACATCGGCGATTATTCTGTCGAGACGCTGCGCGGCCGCTCGCGCGAGCAGCTCGATCGCGGCGAGTGCCAGCGCGGCGGCGAGGTCAAGAATTATCCGCGGCTGCGGATCCACGTCTGGCACCTGGTCGCGCGCGCACTGATCGCGATGCGCTACGCCGGCGCGCGGGAGCTCGAGGAGCCCGGCGATCTGTTTGCGGCCGATGAGGCTGCAAAATGAATCACAAGTGGAGCGAAAAGACGCGCGCGCCGAACGGCGACTCTCGCAAGGTCTGCACACGCGAGGGCTGCGAAATCGTTTGCGTGTCGCGGCATCGCATTGAGCCGAACGGCCGCCAGGATCATTACAAGGAATGGTTTCGCGGCAGCGCCAGGATCCAGATCGGCGGCAACACGCCGGCGTGCGAGGCCGTCGAAGTGCGCGCCGGCACCGCTGCGGCGGCCGTACAGCCCACGTTGGCGCGCGGGGGCTCGGATGTCGGCTGATCTCATTCTCGCGACGCTCGGCGCCGGCGGCGAGCCTGCCGTCAAGCTGGCGAACGTCATTCAAAAGCTGGTGCTCGAGGCCGCCAAGCTCGGCGAGCTCGATATCGCGGTTTACGTGCGCTCGACCGGCCAGCTGATGAGCGAGGATGAGGCCGACGCACTGCCGGCCGAGCAGCTCGCCGCCGTTAGAGATCACCTGGTCAGGGTGAAGCGTTTCCCGTCGCGCTGGCTCGATCGCCTCGACGACGCGATCAACCGCGGCCTGTTCTGGAATTATTCCGACGACCAAATCGTGAAGTTCATGCTGATGGGGCCGCGCTGACCAAACCCGTTCCGTTGCTTACCGCGTCCAGTTGAATCGAAACCTTAAGAGCATTGCCACGATGACGACCGAGAAACGGCGCGCGCGACGCATCGCCGCCGACGAGGCGCACGCCTGGGCGAGGAACCTGCGCCTCAACAATCCGCACGCAAAGCTGACGCTGTCTATGGCGTCACTTTACGTCGACGGTGACGGCTATTGCTTCGTATCGATCCCGACGCTTTCCGATGACACGGAATTGTCGACGCAGACTGTGCGCAACCGCCTGGCCTGGCTCGAGCAGATCGGCGCGATCGCGCGGCTGCCGCAATGGATCGACGAGTACGGCCGGCGCAACGGCGAGTGCAAAGGCAAGCGCACCAGCGACCTGATCCGGTTGATGCTCGACGTCGATCCCGACGTGATCGAAGCGGCCGCCAGGGGCGAATTTGAGGGTGTTTCACGTGAAGTTAGCCCTATGCCGCAGACAGGGCTAAATCCGGCCTCCGAAACCGTTAGCCCTGCGCCAGCCCTACGCCAGCCCTATGACTCGGCAGAGGGTCTAAACTCTGAACCTGAACCTGAATCTTCCCCTAAATCCCCTTCCAGGGGACGAGAGGGCGATCGCGAGGATCTTCAGGAAAGCGAACCGGCCGATTTCGAGCCGGCCTGGCAGAGCTGGCCTGGTCACCAGGCGATGCGGCGCGATCTCGCGCTCGCCGAGTTCCGGCTGCTCGAGCCGGACAAGCAACGGCTTTGCAGGGCGGCGATCGTGCCGTTTGTCGAGATGCTCAAGCGGTTGAAGCGCGACGCGGTGCCGAATTTTCATCTGTGGATCCGTCAGCGGCGTTTCGAGGAGTTTCCGAGCGCCAGGCTGCCGGATCCGGCGCCGGAGCGGCGCTGGATCGACGGCTACGAGCTCGCCGGATTGCAGCTCGCCGCGCGTATCGGCTCGAGGCCGCTGCGCCTGGCCGAGGATCCCGAGCGCGGCCGCGGCTTGTGGTCGACCAGGCCGCCTCAACCCGACCTGGCGGCGATCGCGAAGTTTGCCGGCGAGGATCCGCAAGCGTGGCACCAGGTCGAGCTGGGAACGCCGCAGTTTGCGGCCTGGCGCGACCGCCTGGCGCTCTGGCTCGGCGTCGAGATCGAAGCGGAGCGGGTCTGGACCGAGGCCTTCGATCCGGCGGTGCACAACCTGCCGGCGCTACATCCGAATTTCCGATTGCGAAAATCCAAACAGGCGCTGCGCGTGCCGGCGCCGTGGCCGCCGCATCGCGACGGCAGCTGGTCGAGCGAGGAGGGGGAATGCGCATGAACCAAACATTGCGGCCGCGGGATCACGTGCGAGGCGAAATCGTCGGCTATGTCGATCTCGATCTGCTGCACGGTCCGCGCGAGGTGCCGGTCGAGCCTGATCGCTGGTATATCCTGCGCGTGCATCCGCACCTGCAGCTCAACGTGATGCGGACATTCCGTCAAAGGAATATCTCGGCCTGGCTGCCAATGCAGACCGAAACGCGCAGCGTGGCGCGCTATAACCGCGGCTACGAGAAGGTTTTGACGCAGCAGGTTAGGTCGCCGTTGATCTGCGGCGCGATCCTGGTGCCTGATTTCGAGGTCAAGTTTGGACGCTTCTACGCTGTCGACGGTGTGATTGACGTCATGCGCGTCGGGCCGTGTGTGCCTGTTCTCAAGGGGCAGGACGTCATTGATCTGCGCAACATCGAGGCGATCGGCAACACGCCGAAATCAAAGCGCGAGCGCAAATTCGAGCTCGGCGAGCTGGTGCGGGTAACGTCGGGACCGTTCGCTTACTTCTGCGGCCAGGTGGAAAGATTTGACTCAACTGGCCGACTCAGTGTCGGTATCAGCATGTTCGGGCGCGTCACTCAAATCTCGATCGACGAGAGTGATCTAGAGCTAGCGCCGCGGCCAAGGTCGCGGAATAGCTCGAGCGGAAGCGGTCAAGGCTTTCGGCGCATCCCTTCTCGGTGAGACCGAGTCAAGGGGACGCGCGAAGCGCAACCATCCACAAAGCCCGGCCATTGTGCCGGGCTCTTGCGTGTCTAGGGTGTGCGGTAGCGCGCTCCTGTGCTGCCGCTGCCCTCCTTGGGTGTTTCCTCCCTTGACTAGGCCGGCCGGCGATGACGCTGCGCCGGCCTTCCTTTTGTGAGATGGCAGCGCCAGTCAAGCAGCAACGCGCCGAGCCGCCCTGGCGCCAGTGGTACAAGCTGGCGCGCTGGCGCAGGCTCAAGGACCAGGTCCATCTGCGTGACGCTTACGTGTGCCAGCGAACCGGCGTGCTCTGTGACGGCGTCTACCCTGCCGACAACAGTCCTGTCGCCGACCATACCGAGGCGCATCGCGGCGATCCTGTCCGCTTCTGGGATCCCGACAACATCCACACGGTATCGAAGGCGTACCACGACGCCGAGAAACAGAAGCTCGAGCAGGCCTCGCTGCATCAGCGCGGCGTTTGGGATTGAGGATTTCGATCATGACCGAGCAAGAGAAGGAAAAGGCGCGTGAGCCTCAGGCTTCCTTGAAGAGGTAGCCGACGCCGTAGAGCGTCTCGATCATCTCGAACTCGCTGTCGACCACCTTGAACTTCTTGCGCAGCCGCTTGATGTGGCTGTCGATGGTGCGGTCGTCGACATAGACCTGGTCGTCATAGGCGGCGTCCATCAGCGCGTTGCGACTCTTCACCACGCCGGGCCGGGTCGCCAGCGCCTGGAGGATCAGGAATTCGGTGACGGTCAGCGCCACCGGCTCGTTCTTCCAGGTGCAGGTGTGCCGTTCGGGGTCCATGCGCAGCAGGCCGCGGTCGAGCGCTTTGGCATCGTTCTCCTTCGGCGCGACGGTCGGGTCCTTCGGCGCCGAGCGGCGCAGCACGGCCTTGACGCGCTCGACCAGCACGCGCTGCGAGAACGGTTTGCGGATGAAGTCGTCGGCGCCCATCTTGAGGCCGAACAGTTCGTCGATCTCTTCGTCCTTGGAGGTCAGGAAGATCACCGGCAGGTCGGATTTCTGCCGCAGCCGGCGCAGCATTTCCAAGCCGTCCATGCGCGGCATCTTGATGTCGAGAATGGCAAGATCGGGCTGGGTGGTGCGGAAGCCGTCGAGCGCGGAGGCGCCGTCGGAGTAAGTCATGATGCGGTAGCCTTCCGTCTCCAGCGCGATCGAGACGGATGTGAGAATGTTGCTGTCATCGTCGACCAAAGCGATTGTGGGCATGAGCCTCTCTTTCTGCTTTCCGTTTGGGTCGTGGCTTGAAACGGCGAGCAATCCACTGATGCGCCGCATACATGGGTGCCGAAGCCGGCGGTCGAACCTTGTCACCGAGCAATGCAAGCTGGGCTGAAGTGTGACCAAGTTCCACGAAGCGCGGCAGATTCGCCCCGTTTCGCCCCTTAACCTGACCCCGTTTAACCTGCCCCCCGTTTACCCGAAAAAAGCCCTCCCTTGCAACCACCTGACTATGGCCGGGGGCCGCGCGACGCACTCACGTGCGCCTCGTAGAAGCCGATGCACCCGCCCCCCGATTTCGACCGATGGATGAGAACGTCAGCGATGACGAAGCCAGGGCCGCCTTTGCCGGCGTGCTTGCCCATGTCGCGCACAACCTCGAGCGCATCGCGATCGAACGCCCGTTGACGCCGAACGACGTCGAACTCAAGGGGCAGGGTGGGTCAAAAGTCGCCAAGCTTTTGCTCCTGAGACCGGCCCCACTCTCATTCGCAGGTTTTTTTTCGTTATGGCTGATGTTTTCGACCTGTTCGGTGATCCTGTGCCGCCCAATTGGGGCGAGCGCGGTCGGCCTCAACATGTGCCGACGCAGCAAAACCGGAATCGTGTCAGCCTGTTAGTCGCGCTCGGCTGGTCGCCGCCGCGGATCGCGGCCGCGCTTTTCGTCACGGCGCCGACGTTGCGGAAGCATTATTTTTCCGAGCTCAAGTTTGCGCAGGTCGCGCGTGATCGCCTGGTCGCGCAGCTGGGAATGAAACTGCTCGAGGGCGTCAACGCCGGCAACGTCTCGGCAATCCGGGAATTCCAGAAGTATCTCGAGCGCAACGATCTGATGCTCTACGGCCAGACGGCGTCGCAGCAGCCGCGCAAGCAGGCCGGCGCCGATAAGCCGGTGAAGGCGCCTAAGCTCGGCAAGAAAGAGCAGGCCGAGCTCGACGCGCGCTCGCCTGATGCCGGGTCGACGCTGGGCGAGCTGATGGCGCGGCGGCAGCAGGGTCTCAATTCGTGACGCCGTGGGATACGTCCTGCCCGGATTGGGAAACGCGCCTGCGCGATGGGCGGTCGTTGGTGCCGGATCTGCCGCTGTTCGCAGGCGAGGCGGATATGGGCGTCGCGCTGTTCGACGAGATCCGCCTGCCGGACGTGCCAGGCAATCCGCGGCTCGGCGATGCGTCTGGTTAATGGTTTCGCGACCTGGTACGCGCCGTGTTCGGCAGCTGGGATCCCGTCAACCGGGTTCGGATGATCCGCGATTTCTTTGCGCTGGTGCCGAAGGGCTCGTCGAAAACGACCTATTCGGCGGCGCTGATGCTGGTCGCGATGCTGATGAACTATCGGCCGCGCGCGACGGCCTTGTTTATCGGCGAGACGCAGGCCGTCGCCGATCGCGCGTATGAGCAGGCGGTCGGCATGATCGAGGAGTCGCCGGATCTGCGTCGTCGCTTCAAGCCGCGCGACTACGACAAGACGATCGAGGATCTCGTCACGAAATCCGAGATCATGATCGCGAGTTTCGACCTCAAGATCCTGACCGGCGCGATGGCGCTGATCTTCGTCCTGCTCGACGAGCTGCATCTGCTCGGCAAGCGCGCGCACACGTCGCGCGTGCTGCGCCAGATCCGCGGCGGTCTCGACAAGACCGAGGAGGGTGTTCTCGTCATCACCACGACGCAGAGCGACGAGGCGCCGGCCGGCGCGTTCAAAAGCGAGCTCAAGTTCGTTCGCAACGTGCGTGACGGCGTCTATCGCGGAAAGGTCATACGCCCGACCTTGCCGCTGCTCTATGAGCTGCCGCGCGAAATCGCGACGCTGACGCGCGAGGAGCGCCGCGCGAACGTCGAGCCGCGCTGGATGAATCCGGAGCATTGGCCGATGGTGATGCCGAACATCAACCGGCCGATCACGGTCGCCTCGATGCTCGCCGAGTTCTCGAGCGAGCGCGAGAAGGGCGCCGAGGCCGTGCAGATCTGGGCCTCGCAACATCTCAATATCGAGATCGGCACGGGTACGGCGGACGATGGATGGAGCGCCGCCGATCTCTGGGATCAGCAGGTCGTCGAAACACTCGATCTCGAGTCGCTGCTCGCGCGCTGCGAAGTGGTCACGATGGGCGCCGATGGCGGCGGCCGCGACGATCTGCTCGGCTTCTCAGTGATCGGCCGAGAAAAGGAAACCCGGCATTGGCTGTCGTGGTCCTACGGCTGGGCAGATCCGATCGTGCTCGAGCGCCGCAAGGACATCGCCGGCCATCTCGAGGATTTTGAAAAAGAGGGTTCGTTTAGGATCCTCGACATCGGCGCCGCGCACGCCGACCTTGCGAGCTATGCCGCGCGCGTCGTCGATAGCGGGTTGCTGCCGGCGGAAAACGCGGTCGGCGTCGATCCGAACAGGGCGGGCGTGCTTTTTGAATTCCTGTTCGGCGCCGGCGTGACTGACGAGCAGCTACGGCGGCTGCTGCAGGGTCCGGCGCTGACGCCAGCGGTTTACGGAATCGATATCAAGCTCGCGCAGGGCACGTTCTGGCACGCCGACCAGGCGCTCATGAGCTGGTGCGTCGGCAATGCCAAGGTCGAGCAGCGCGGCAACGCCGACATGATCACGAAACAGGTCGCCGGCCGCGCCAAAATCGATCCGCTAATCGCGTTGCTGCAGGCCGGAATCCTCATGAGCTGGAATCCGGTCTCGAGCCGGAAAAACCTCGACGCCTTCCTCGCAAAACCCGTCATGGTGGTCTGATCAATGGGGCTAGTCTCTTGGACGGCGGCGAAGGCCGCGGCGGGCGCTTATCGCGTCTATGCGTCGAACCAGCTGCCAGGCTGGCGCGGCGAGTGTGCAATCATCGTCGGATCGATCCTCGCCATCCTTGGTCAGCTCGATCCGCGCCCAATCGGACGGATGCAGGAACAGGCCGCACCAGCGCGATCGGACGATTAACCTATCCGCGCGTTCCGGAGGCGGCCGTTCGCGAGATCCTCGCCGCCGGCGCCGGCGCCGGCGTCATCGTCGACCAGGACGCCAACCAATGAGAGATCCAAGCCTGCCGCTGCAGGATGCACTGATCAGGGCGCTGCGCGCCGAGGGCGTGCTGCCGATCGTCGGCAAGCGCGTCTATGACCAGGTGCAGAGCGCGCCTACCTATCCTTACGTGTCACTCGGCGACGGCCAGGTTTTGCCGGACAAAGCCGAGTGCATCGACGGCGTCGAGGTGTCGCTGCAAATCGACGTCTGGTCGCGCGGGGTCGGCTATGTCGAGGCGAAGCAGATCGGCGCCGCGATCATCGCGGCGCTCGACGATCAGCCGCTGACGGTCGACGGCTTCAACGTGACCGTGTTCGAGCTCGCCGACGCGCAATATTTGCGCGATCCCGATGGGCTGACGCGGCACGGCGCGATCACCTTTCGCGCGCTGCTCGAGGCCTCAACCTAGTTTGCGCCATGCGCGCGACGACCAGGCCGCGAATTCCCGCGGCCGTTTTCCAGTGAAGGGGAAAGACCATGGCGAAACCGACTGTCCTGCCCGGAACCAAACTGCTGCTGTTGCTCGGCGACGGCGCCAGCCCCGAAACCTTTGCCGAGCCGTGCGGCCTGACGACCAAGTCATTCGACCTGGCGGCCTCGACCAATACGACGGTACTGCCGGATTGCACGGATCCGGAAGCGGCCGCCTGGGAAGCGACCGACATCAATGCGCTCTCGGCCAGCGGCGCCGGGACCGGCGTCATGGCCGTCGAGGCGTTCACGAAGTGGAACGAATGGTTCCTGAGCGCCGAAGGCAAGAACATGCAGATCAAGCTCGATCACGCCGATCTCGGCCACTACGCCGGCTTCTTCAAGTTGACCAGCTTCAAGCTGGCCGGCACGCGCGGCAACAAGGTGACCGTCGACCTGTCGTTCAAGAATGACGGCGAAGTGACCTGGGTGGATGCGACGTGATGTCCGAGCCGGATGACGAGCTGCAGAGCTGGTTTTCCGGCTTGTCCTACAAGCTGAAACGCGAGCTCGCCGGCAAGCTGAAAGAGCAGGCCGACGAGCTCGCCAGCGCGATCAAGGCCGAGGCGCCGGTCGTCAGCGGCACGTTGCGCGACTCCGTCAAGGTGCGGCGCCGGCGCAATGAGCTCGAGCTCGAGGTCGTCGCCGGCGGCGAGACGACCAGCAAGGAAATCCGGGCCGGCGCCGGCGTCGATTACGATTATGCGCTGGCGATCGAGTACGGCACCACGGAGCGGCCGGCCGAGCCGTTTTTCTACAACACGGCGCGCAAGCTGATGCCGGACATTCAAGAGAACATCGAGCAGGCCGTCGCCGACGTGCTTGCCAAGGCGTGAGGGGTCATGAGCGCAAACGGATTGCGAACGATTGCATGGGCCGGCGGCGAGGATCAGTTCTGCCTCGCCAAGGTCGGCCTGATCCTCGATCTCGAGGCCAAATGCGAGGCCGGCATCGCGACCGTGATGACGCGGCTCGGATCCGGAACGTGGCGGCTTAACGATGTGCGCGAGCCGATCCGGCTCGGCCTGATCGGCGGCGGCATGGCGCCGGACGCTGCGATGAAAGCGGTCCGCAACCACGTCGACGAAAATCCGCTGACGTCGAGCGTGTTGCTTGCCTATGCGGTCATTGAGGCGGTCATGGTCGGCGTGCCCGACGATCCGGTCGGCAAGGATCCGGCGGCGGGCGATGACCAGGGAAAAGCCGAGCCGGCGGGGGCGCAGCAAACCGGCTTCACCACGACGACGGACGCCTCCGACGCTCCGAATTAATCGCGATCGGCGCGCGGTTCGGCTGGTCGCCGCGCGTCGTCGAGGATCTCTCGCTGTGGGAAATCGTCGCGTACATCGATGGGTATAACCGGGCGAACGCGGATCCGGAAAAACCGGAAGCGATGAGCGATGAGGATTTCGAGAACTTGCTCGCAAAGCACAAGGTTGGATGACTGATGCCTCCTCCGTCACTGCGGATCCCGATGCTGCTCAATATGGACGGCTTTCAAAAGAACATTGAAAGCGCCAAGGGGCTGACGTCGACCGCGACCAAGTACATCACTAAGCGATTCATTGACATGAATGCGTCGGTGCTTGCGACGCAGGGCGCATCGGGCGCGGCCGTGCTCGGCTTTCGCTCGATCCTCGGCGTGCTGGGGCCGCTCGGCCTGGCGATCTCGGGGATCGTCGGCGTCTTCAAGCTGATGAGCTACGCAACCGAGCTCGCCAAGGAGAAAATCGAGGAGTTCAACGAAACCGCGGAGAAGGCGGCAAAGGCGAATGTCTCGACCGATTTTTTCCAGCGCTTCACCAAGTCGGGCGAGCAGCTGCGGCTGACCGTCGACCAGGTCAATGAGGCGCTCGAGCGCTTCAACAACAGTTCGCGCGCCGCGCTCGGCGGGAGCGCTCTCGAGCAGCGCGTCGCCGAGCTGCAGAAGGCCGGCAATTTCGACGGCAACGCCGGCGCCGGCGCGTTGACGAGCGCGACGGATACCGAGACAAAGCTGCGCGCGACCGTGCAGCTGATCCGCGAAGCGTTTGAAGCCGGCCAGCGCCTGGCCGGTCTCGACATCGCCAAGAATGCCTTTGGTCCTGAGATTACCGATCGCCTGCGCCAGGATGCGACGTTCCTCGATCAGATGCTGTCGACCGCGCAGAAGCTGTCGGCCGACAAGATCGTTTCCGACGAGCAGGTCGGCCAGGCGATCGAGCTCAAGACGCGGCTAGAGGACGCGCAGAAGGTTCTCGCCGAGAAGTTCAAGCCGATCCAGGACGATCTGGCAAAGCTCGGTGTCAACTATCATCAGAGCTGGATCGAGATCATCGAGACGATGTCGTCGGCGGTGACGCAGGCCAATTCGCTCTATGACGCGATCAAGCGTCTGCCGGGCATCCTCGCTGATGCCGGATCGTCATCGTTCTGGACCAAGCTGACCGAAATCACTGGCGAGCTCGGCCTCAATTCGGATCCTAAAAGCCTCGGGATCATCTTTCCGGGCGAGCCTGGTTTCGCCGACGATCCCGCCAGGTCGAAGCTGGCGGCCGGCCTCAACAACCCGAACGCGGTCCGGCGCCAGATGCAGGACGCGATCGACGTGCAGACCAAGCTGCGCGGCGATAGTTCGATCGCGCCGGCGAAGGCGCAGGCCGACGTCAATGATCAATATGATCGGGCGATCGAGTCGCTGCAAAAGCACACGTCGCGGCTGCAGGCCGACACGCAAGCGGTCGGCTTAGGGGCCGGCGCGCTCGAGGAGTTTCGCGCACGTAGCGCGCTATTGACCGCGGCGCAGCAGGCCGGGATCCCTGTGCAGGGCGATACCGCGAAAAAGATCGACGAGATCGCGCGCGCCGCCGGCGCCGCCGGCGAGGCGCTGGCGAAAGCGCGGGTTGCCAGTGAAATCAAGTTTGGCGCCGGAACGGCGTTCCTGTCGCAGGAAGATGTCACGATCGCGCAGCAGCTGCGCGGGATCTATGGCGACAACATTCCGGCGGCGATGGCCTCGAGCGAGGCGGCTGCGCTGCCCTGGTCGATGTAAATCGCGAGATCGGATCGACGATCTCGAGCGGTCTAACCAGTTCGCTCGCCGACGCGGTCGACGGCACGCAAACCGCAGAGCAGGCCTTCGCCAGCTTTGCCAAGTCGACGCTGCGCGCGATCGAGGAGGTGATCATCAAGCTGCTCGTCGTCGGGCCGCTGATGCGTTCGCTGCAGGGCGGCCTGGGCGGCCTGTTCGGTGGCGGCAGCTTCGCGACCGATGGGATCGGCGGTTTCGGCCCGACCGCGCCGGTCGGGCAAAACGCAGCTGGGACCGACAGCTGGCGCGGCGGCGAAACCTGGGTCGGCGAGAGTGGTCCGGAAAAGGTGCGATTGCCGGCCGGCTCGCAGATCGTTCCGAACGATATCGCGCGGCAGCGGGGCGCGGACGGCGCGATCACCATCAACAATTACAGCGATGCCAAACCGACCGCTGCCAAGGCGCCGAATGGCGACGTTACGATTACGATCGAAAAATTTATGGATGACGCAGTCGGCAAATCCCTTTCCAGCGGAACCGGCCGGCGCGTGCTTGGCAATCAGTTCGGCGTCAAGCCGTTCACGGGGCAGTGACATGACAATCCCAGCATGGCCGGATGCGGTGCCGTATGCGCCCGACCTGAATTCGATCTCGCCGATCAAGCGAATGCTCGATCCCATTGCGACCGAAATGGAGGGGGGGAATGTTCGCCTTCGATCTCGGCCGGGGGACAATGTCGGCACCATCAGCCAGACCATTGTGATGAAGACCTCGGCCTTCGATGTTTTCGTCGCGTGGGTAAAGGACGATCTTGGCAACGGCACGTCGCGGTTTACCGCGCCTGTTCGCCTTGGTGCCGCGTTTGAAACGAAGGTCTGCCAGTTTTCCGGAGGTGCGCCGACCTTTCGCCCGGTCGGGGCCAGGGCTGTCGCCGTCAGCATGACACTCAGGGTTTACGACGTCTGATGCCAACGCATAACGAGGCCCTGCTCGAGGCCTACGCCTCCTGTCCGCCAGGCGCGCGCGTGTATTACACGCTCGAGATCTGGCAATCATCATTCGATCAGCCGGCGCGCGTGGTTGCCAATGTCGGTGACGACATGGCGCTCGGGATCGAGGTCGGCGCGCCGCGCAACGGTGGCGAGACCGTGACCTTCATTGCGTGTCCATTCGAGGCAAAATATCCGGAGCAGCGCGAGGGACAGCCGCCGTCGACTGCGATCAAGATCGACAATGTCGGTCGCGAGCTGGTGCCGAAGATCCGCGCGGCGCAGGGCGTGCGCGAGTATATCTCGGTTCTGTATCGCGAATATCTCGGCAGCGACCTGACCGAGCCGGCCTATGGCCCGGTCGAGTTTGAGCTGCGCGGGGCCAAAATGGTGGGCAATTCGCTGACCGGAACGGTGATGGTGAAAAGCCTGCAGAACAAGCGGTTTCCGCGCATCACCAAGAATTATGATTACGTCCAGTTTCCGAGCCTTCTGCCGACATGACGCAGCGTTCGGCCTTCCTGACACCATTGATAGGCGAGCCCTGGGCCTGGCAATCCCGCAACTGCTGGGATTTTGCCTGCCATGTGCAGCGCGAGCTGTTTGGGCGCGAGTTGCCCGGCGTCGCCGTGCCGTCCGATTTCTCGCGCCGCTGGGTGCTGGCCGAGTTCGATCGCAATCCGGAGCGGGCGAGGTGGGTCTCCGTTCCCAACGGTCCTGGCGGCCTTGTGGCGGCCGCGGACGGTGCGCTGGTGCTGATGGCTCATGCGCGCTTTCCCGCGCATGTCGGCGTCTGGCTGCGGCCTGAGGGCCGTGTGATCCATTGCGACGATAAGACGGGAGTTGCCTGCGAGGCGCCGCTGGCGCTTCGGCAAATGGGCTGGAAGCAATTGACATTCCTCGAGCCGAGAATCTGATGCACGGGACCGCAAGAAAACTGCCGGCTTCGCACACCGCCGAGCCTGCTAATACGCGCCGGCAGCGCCGGGCGAAACGCGCGCGAAGCCCGGTGCTGCATCTCGTCATGCCCGGCCTCGAGGTCGCGCATGCCGAGCCGCGGCCGCGCGAGACCGTGACGGCCTTCCTGCGCCGCACCGGCTGGGCAAAGCGCGATCCTGTCTATGGCTGGCAATTCCGGAAGGGGTTGCCGACCGTCCTCGAGATCAACGGCGAGGCGGTGCTGCGCAAGGGCTGGTCGCGTCGGCGCATCGCGGCCAAGGACAATGTGCGGTTCGTATCCTATCCGCTCGGCGGCGGCGGTGGCGGCGCCAAGCAGGTCATCGGCCTGGTCGCGCTGGTCGCGGTCGCTGCGTTTGCAACCGTTGTCACGGGCGGCGCTGCGGCCGGGCTGCTGGGGGCGGCGTTCGGCGCCGGCACCTTCGGCGCGGCGGCGCTCGGCGCCACGATCGCGGTCGGCGGTTCGCTTCTCGTCAATGCCCTGGTCATGCCCAAGGCCGGCGCGACCAATACGCCGGATGCGACGCAGGACCAGATCTATTCGGTCCAGGCGCAGGGCAACACGGCCAGGCTCGGCCAGCCGCTGCCGGTGTGGTACGGGCGGCTCAAGGCCTGCCCGGATTTCGCCGCGACGCCCTGGGGCGAATTCGTCGGCAACGATCAATTTCTCAACGTGCTGCTGTCGCCGACTATGGGCAGCATGGATTATGAGGCGCTTTATCTCGACGACACCGTGTTCTGGACGCCGGAGGATGGCATCTCGGCAACGTTCCCCGGTGCGCAGGTTGCATTCTATGAGCCGGGCGAAACCGTCACGCTGTTCCCGACCAATGTCGACCAGTCGGTCGAGGTATCGGGCCAGCAGCTGCCGGACGGTGGGGGTGATGAGGGCGGTCAGTACGATGCTGGCTTTGGGCCGCTCACCTATGGCGCGCCACTCGGCCCGTTTGTGGCTAACCCTGCAGGCACGCAGACGCAGGCGATCGCGATCGACGTCGTGTTTCCGGCCGGATGCTTCACCGTCAACCAGGACGATAATAATTGCGGCTATTCGAGGTGTACGCTCAAGGCGGAGTACGCGCCTTGCGATGATCTCGGCGTCGCGACCGGGCCATATGTCACGCTGTTCGAGATCACCAAGCAATTTAATTCGAGCTCGCCGGTGCGAGACACCACCAAGGTGGACGTCGCGCCCGGTCGTTACCTGGTGCGGCTCAGCCGCATGGGCATCAATTCGCAATCGAAATATGGCGTCGACACGGTGCTGTGGGCAGGCCTGCGCACGTTCCTGAAGGGCAGCAACTCATTCCCCGACGTCTCGACCGTCGCGATCCGGCTCAAGGCCTCGCAGTCGACGCAGGGCTCCTACAAGTTCGGCGTGCTCGGTACCCGCAAGCTGCTGGTCTGGACCGGCTCCACGTTCGAGTTGCAGGCTACCCGCAATCCGGCGTGGGCCTTCCTGGATGCCGCGACCAACTCGCAATATGGCTCCGGTCTGGCGATCTCAAAGACCGACTTCAACGCCGTGGTCAATCACGCCGCCGGCTGCGACAGCCGCGGCGATACCTTTGATTACCGCGTCTCGACTGCCATCGCAGTGCCTGAGGCGCTCGACAAGATCCTGACGGCGTCGCGAGCGCGGCATTTCTGGCTCGGCGACACTGTCTCGATCGTCCGCGACGAATGGCGTGACGTGCCGACCATGCTGCTGACCGATCGCGAGATCGTGCGGGATTCGACGCAGGTCGGTTTCACCATGCTTGGCGACGAAGATCCCGACGCCGTCATCGTCGAGTATATCGACGAGGAGACCTGGTTGCCGGCGCAGGTGCAGTATCCGCCGAGCGGCGACGGCTTTGTCGCGGCGAACGCCGAGCCCAAGCGCATCGATGGCGTCGTCAACCGCGACCAGGCGTTCCGCGAATGCGCGTTCTATTACCTGCAGTCGATCTACCGGCGCGAGACCGTCGAGCTCGGCGTCGAATATGAGGGCCGCGCGATCACCTTCGGCCAGGTGCTGCGTGTCCAGTCCGAGCTGCCGCAGAATTACGGCTATGGCGGTGAGGTGATCGATGTCAGCGGCCGCACCCTGACGCTCGATCCCGCGCCGACTTGGGATAGCGGACCGTTTTTTATTCGCCTGCGCCAGCCGAACGGGCAATCGTTCGGCCCGGTGCTGTGCACCGAGGGCGGCGATCCCTCGCTCGCCGTGCTGAATGCTGGCGGGCTGGCGGCCGCGGAGGCCGCGCAGTCGACGACGCTCGCGGCTGTGCTCGAGCGCGAGGACGGCGGCGAATATCCATCGTTCGAGCTCGGGACCGGCGTCAGCGAGTCAAAGCTTTGCGTCGTGCTCGGTGGCGTGCCGAACGGCGATAAGTGCACGCTATCTCTGGTCGTCGACGACGAGCGCGTGCATACGACTGACCTTGGATCGCCGCCGCTGCTGCCGTCGCCGCAATTCCCGTCCGATAGCAAGGTGCCGCTGATTGTCGGCATCAATGCCAATTTCGGGCAGGGCATTGCCGAGCCGAAGCTTTCGGCGAGCTGGTTTCCGTCCGCCGGCGCCGAGTACTACGTCGCCGACATCTCCTATGACGCCGGCGAGACCTGGGCGCAGGTGTATGAGGGCGCGGATAACCGGTTCGACCAGGTGGTGACGCTGGCGGCGCTGAGGGTGCGCGTCCAGGCCGTCACGCCCGGCAAGCTGCGCGGTCCCTACGCCACGGCCGACGTCTCCGCCCCGACGATCACGATCGCGAACAACACGGTCGCCTTGGAGTCGCTGATCGAGGGCATCAGGTACCAGGTCACGACGCTTCAGGACGCGCTGCGCGATCAGGTCCAGGAAGCGTTGAACCGCATCGCGTCTGTTGCGTCTGACATCGCCGCGCAGGGGCCTCTGGACAAGCAGGAGCTGCGATCGCAGCTTTCGGCGCGGTCAGACGCGGCCTTTGCTGAGATCGAGCGCGTCGACCTGGTCGCCGTCACGACCGAGGCTGCATTTGCGTCGTTCTCGGACACGGCAACGGCGACTTGGGGATCGACCACCGCATTTGTGCAGAATAGCGCAACGGCGATTGCGACGCTCGACGGCTATGCCGCGGCGTCATATGCGGTGACGCTCGACGTCAACGGTTATGCCACGGGCTTCAGCCTGGTGAACGGCGGCAGCGGCATCTCCACGTTCACTGTCGTCGCCGACAAATTCCAGATCCAGTTGCCGGCCTATAACGGCGGCGCGCCGGTGCCGGTGTTCACGGTCGGAACTCTCAACGGGGTTCCGGCAACCGGGCTAAGTGGCAACCTGTACCTCGATGGCACCTTCAACGTGAAGGCCATTGCGGCGGGTTCGATCGACGTCATCTATCTCAAGGCCAACTCGATCGACTCCGCGTCCGGCGTGATCAAGGCGCTCGGCGTCCAGTCGCTCAGCATTGGCGACAACGCGGTGACTGTGCCGGTCGTTCAAACGCTTGGCTCGAACGTTGCTGGCGCCGGTTTTGGCAACTGGGTGTCGTTTTTCAGCTTCAACATGTCGATAGATACGACGGGACTGTCGGGCAAGACTATCGTGGTTTACGTGAACGTGAACTCGATGTTTGCTAGCGGCTCTCCCGCTACAGAAACGGGACAATTCCGCCTCCTGCTCAATGGCGCTCAAGTTAATTACTATCAAGTGGCGCTACCAACCGGGCAAAGTGCGCTAACGCCCTTGTCCGGTGCCGTCGCAATTACGGGTACGGGCGGCAACGTATCTATTTCGATTGCGGCTCAAATCGGAGTTGCCAGTTCGTGCGGGATCTTGGCGGGTGCGACCATCTTTGCAATGGCGGCGAAGCGATGAACATTCATTACAACATCACGACCGGCCAGATCATGTCCTATGGCAACGGGGCAGATCACGGGGATGGTTTCGAGACGAGCCATTTTGAAGGCTGCAAGGTGTTGATCGCCGACAATCAACCGATCGATGCGCGGACGCAGATGGTCGATCCTGTCACTCTGACGATCGTGGCCAAGACGGAGCCGGATCCGGAGCCTGACCGGATGATCGATGTCGTGGTCGCCGTGCGGCGCGAGCTCGCCGACACCGACAAGTTTGTGTTGCCTGACTTTCCGATCGCCGAGGCGGCGCGCGCCGCGTGGGCCGGCTATCGCAAGGCGTTGCGGGATTCGTCGAAGGGCCGCACCACGCCGGCGGAGATGCTCGCGGCCATTCCCGCGCGTCCCGATGGCGCCGACGTTTTTGAATGGCTGCGATCGCAGCTGTCTGCGCCTGGCGCCTGATTTAATTTCCAACTCTCGAAAATGGTGAAGCGATGACAGCGCTTGTCAGTTACTCGACCGGCACGGTTTCCGTGGCGGCCGGCGGTACGATCGTCACGGGTGTCGGCGCGATCTGGTCGGGCACCAATGCACGGCCCGGTGATATTCTCCAGATCGGCAATTTTCAGTCGGTGATTTCCGACGTGACGGACGTGACGCACCTTGTCATTCCGCCCTGGGGCGGTGGGGCGCAGGCTGGCAAGTCTCGCCGCAGCGATTTGCCGGCGCGCAGGCGATGCAGACCGTCAACGAGCTCGTCGCCGCGCTCAACACGACCGGATTCTTTGTCTTCGTCGATGTCGGCCTGACCGAGCCGGATCCGTCGCTCGGCGATGATGGGCAGTATGCGTTTCAGCCGACGACGGGCAAGACATGGGCGAAGGTCGCCGGCGTCTGGACGTATCTTGGCATTTACAAGGGATTCAATTTCCGCGGCGCCTATGACAACACCGCGACCTATTCCTATGGCGATGTCCAGACGACGTCGGGGGCATCTTACGTCTATATCAACGAAACGCCGAGCGCCGGCCATCCGGCGCCGAACGCGACTTATTGGCAAGTGCTGGCAAGCGTCGGCGCGCCGGGCAACACCGGGCCGGCCGGCGCGGGCTATGGCGGCACGTCGACGACGTCGCGGACGATCGGCATGGGGTCGCAGGCCTTCGCCACGCAGGCCGGCCTGGCCTATCAGAACGGCGCGCGCGTGCGCGCCAGCTCGGCGGCGAACGCGTCAAATTGGATGGAGGGGCTCGCGACCTACAGCGGTACCGCGCTGACGATCAATGTTGACAAAACCAACGGCAGCGGAACGGCTGCCGACTGGAATCTCAATGTCGTCGGTCAGCCTGGTGCGGGCGATATGTCGAGCGCCAACAACCTGTCGGATGTGGCAAACAAGCCGCAAGCTCGGCAGAACCTCGGCGTCCCCGGCGTCCTTCGCGGTTATATCGACGGCTTGATCTTGTCGACGCCGGGATCATCCGCGACTCTTACGGTCTCGGCGGGTGTCGCAACCGACGACGGCGCATCTGACAGTCTGGTCAGTAGCGCCTCGCTCAACAAGACCACGTCAGGATGGGTTGCGACGACGAATGGCGGCGGCCTCGATACCGGATCGATCGCGCCGAATACCTGGTACCACTTTTTCATGATCAAGAATCCGACGTCCGGCGCGGTTGACGCGGTGTTTTCCCTTTCTGCGACAGCGCCAACGATGCCGAGCGGATACACGCTTAAGCGTCGGGTCGGCTCGGCAAAAACCGATGCCTCGTCGCAATGGGTTAAGTTTACGCAGGTTGGCAACGAATTTCACTGGTCTGCCAACGTCGCGGAGTTGGCCGCAGTTGCTCCGGCGAACAACACTGGCAACACGATCACGCTCGCCGGTGTTCCGCCTGGCGTCAGTGTGGAGGCACTGTTTCATGGCGCGTGCAATCCGGGCTCCAGCGCCAACGGCATATTGTTTACATCACTCGACGAGGCCGACGTCGGCGTTCTCGGTTTGTTCGGCGGCCGCAATGCGTCACTTTGGGCGCAAACGGCCGGCTCGTTTCAAACCGGCGATTTCCGCAAGCGAACGAATGCGCTCGCGCAGATCCGCTGGCGGGTGTTCGCGGCGCAAGGTGATGTCGGAATCTATCTTTACGGGTATGTCGATGCGCGGGGCCGAGACTCGTAGCCTTTGGGCGGCGCGTAACCGAAGCGTTCTTTCAATTTGAGGAAGGGCGTTTCGTAGTATCGGAACGAAAGAGCCGCAACGCCGAAGGTTGAGGCGAAAACGATCAGCATCCGCGTGTTCGCGCTGACGGGAATGTTCGTCGTCAA
This sequence comes from Bradyrhizobium sp. Mp27, assembly GCF_029953005.1. Classification (NCBI taxonomy): domain Bacteria; kingdom Pseudomonadati; phylum Pseudomonadota; class Alphaproteobacteria; order Hyphomicrobiales; family Nitrobacteraceae; genus Bradyrhizobium; species Bradyrhizobium sp. Mp27. Next base: position 28,950 of record NZ_JASAUS010000006.1, read on the forward strand.
GACAAAGGCGGGGACGTGCCATAGGTAAAGGCCGTATGAGATCTTTCCGGTCCAGCGAAGCCAGCCAAGGCCTAGCAATCTGGAAAAGATGGCATGCGGTGCGACGATCGTCGAGCCGATCATCAGCGCAGCAAGCAGGCCGACAAGCGAGAAGCCCCATTGATAGTTTGATCCGTCGCTGACCATGTCGAATTGCGACAAGTAAAGGAAAAGGCTCAGCGCCGAAAATCCGACCAGGCCGGCGTAGCGGCGAACCTCGAGGTTTGCGGGGATGAGATTTTGATGTGCGAGCCAGGCAAGCGCCGCGCCCCACATAAGCCCGTCGACGCGCAGGTCGCTGCGGAAATAGATTTCCGGGGAGGGGCCGTGTTCCCAAAGCAGGGCGCGGCCGGCGGCAGGGGCGATGATGCCGGCGGCGAAAAAAGCGATCATCGCGATCCGCGGCGCTCGCAAGCGGAGCAGTAGCAGCAGCAGCGCCGGCCACACCAGATAGAATTGCTCCTCGACCGAGAGCGACCAGTAATGGCTCAGCATGTGGTTGTGAAAATATCCGACGCCGCTCGTGTAGAGGTCGACCAGGCGCCAGTTAAACACATAGAGCAGAACGGCCGTCGCATCCTTAAGGCGGCCGTGGAGCTCCTCGGCCGGCTGAATGAAGGGCGCGGCGGCCGTGGCAAACAGAAGCACTGAGAAGGCCGCCGGGAACAGCCGGCAGGCTCGGCGCAAGTAAAAATGAGGGATGCTGATCCGGCCCGTCGATCGCCATTCGTTGAGCAGAATCGACGTGATCAGGAAGCCGCTCAGCACGAAGAAAAGATCGACGCCGATGTGACCGCCATGCAGCTGATAGGTCGGCGGCGCGTGACACAAGATCACGACTAGAACGGCGATCCCGCGAAGCCCGTCCAGCGCTGGGACGTGCCAGTGTTGTTCTTTGGAACCCATTTTTCCCCCGGCAGGTGGGGTTCGTCCTTACCCCATTACAACCGTTCCGAGCAAGCCTCGACGGCACGCTTTCCGCAATGCATTTGGAGAACGATCGATGTCGCAAGTGACGTGGCCGAAAGACACGCAAGCCGCGCGGAACGCCTTCTATGGGGATCCAGGCAAGGGGCAGATCGCGCCGCAGATGGTGCCGGTCGTGCCGCCGTTCGCCATGTATTACGAGGGCAGGCGGGTTAAGGCGATCCAGTTCCATCGCAAGGCCGCGCCGGCGCTGCTCGCGGCGCTCAACGAAATTTGGGACTATTGCGGTCGCGATCAGAAAAAGATCGATGCGGCCGGCGTCTCGAATTACGCCGGCGCCTACTATCATCGCATGGTGCGCGGGTCCTCGACGAAGTGGTCGAACCATGCCTATGCCGCGGCGATCGATCTCAACGCCGGCGAGAATGCGCTCGGCGTCAAAAAGGGGACGATGCCGCATTTCGTTGTCGACGCCTTCTGTCGGCAAGGCGCGATGTGGGGCGGCTGGTACACGTCGCGGCCGGATTGGATGCATTTTGAATTCGTCGACAACGGCGGTCGCAAGCCGAAATCGGCGGCGCCTGCGTTCGGGCGTGTGGTGATGCTCGCGCATCCCGAAACCGGCGCGCCGGTCGACGAGCTCGAGGATCCGGCGCCGGCGAGCTCGCCGCCGGCCGCGCCGCCGAATGTGCAGCCGCTCGATCCCGATGTGCGCGGCGATGCCGTGCTGTACGACGTGCAGCGGCGCCTCAAGGCGCGGCGCTATTCGCCTGGCGTGCTCGATGGGCGCTGGGGCAGCGGCACCAGCGGCGCGCTGTCTGGCTTCATGAATGATCGCGGCCTCGCGCTGGTGCTGCCGTCCTCGGTCGACGAATTCCACGGCATCGCCGACCAGGTGCGCGCCGAGCTCGCCAGGGCAGAGACCGAGATCCAGCCGGACGGCAGCATTGGCTGGTATCGGCCGGTCAGCGCGGCGCGCGCCGGCGCGGATCCCAAGATCGTGACGCAGCTCGCGCCGGAAGTGGTGCCGGCCAGGCGCAATTTCCTGGTCGCGCTGTGGAGCTCGATCGCCGCAGGCGCCGGCGCCGTGTGGCAGACCGTCAGCGATTCCGTCACGCGCGCCTGGGATTTTTTCACCGATCATCGCGACGTCGTCGACGATCATCCGGGCCTGGTGTCGACGGTGTGGGAACACGTCGCGGCGCTGCCGTCAGGCGTCTGGCTTCTGCTCGGCGCCGGCGGCCTCGCATTCATCGCTTACAATTCCTGGCGCGCGATCAAGACGTCGACGCTCGCCGTCACAACGGGGGAACGGCAATGATCTATCTCAAGGCGGTCATGGCGGCGCTGCAGGCGTCCGGCCTGGTCGCGAAGTTGATCGCGGCGGCCGTCGCGGCGCTCGCGCTGCTCGCCGCCTATGGCGTCTGGCATCACCAGGTTTACCGATCGGGCTACGTGCGCGCGCTCGCCGACATCGCGGCCGAAGATGCGCGCGCGATCGGCGAGGCGACCGAGCTGCGCAAGACCTGGCGCGCGTGTCGCGACCGCGGCGGCCGCTGGATCCAAAGCGAGGGGAGGTGCGCATGACCAGGCTTGTCGCTCTGGCGCTGCTCGCGCTGTTCCTGGCCGGCTGCGGTCATTCCGGTCCGCGCTCGATCGCCGGCGGCGAGTGCCGGATCTTTGAGGCGCCGCAGTATGAGGTGCGCGGCAAACGCGCCTATGACCAGGACTGGATCGATAGCCAGGTCGAGGGCGGCGTCGGCGGTTGTCATTGGCATCGGCCGGCGCCGCGGCCGGCCTCGATCGACGCCGGCACGGCTGCGGCACCAGGCGCCGCCAAGCCGGCCGGGCGCCGCGGCGTCATTGCGCGGATCCGCGATCGCGTGCTGCCGGCGAGGGCGCAATTCCCGGCAGCTGCGCCGCCGATCGAGCCAGTGCCGGCGATCGCGCCGCCGGCGCCGCCGCAACCCGCGCCGGCGCCGCCGCGCAGCGCGATCGACCGGCTGCTGCAGCCGCGCGACGACGATTGAGACGAAAGCGGACCGGCCGGCCGCGTCAACGGCCGGCCGGTCCTAACCCGCGTGAAGCGTCAGACCTTCAAGCAGGCTGGGAGTGATCCTGGCTTAAATGCCTTAACAGCCGGGAAACGGGGAATGAGCGAGCTCGCGCAGGAAATTACCAAGCTGGGCGTCGGCAGCGTGATCTGCCTGGTGCTGCTGTGGGTGATCTACAAATCGGAAAAACGGGAAGCGGCGAAAGATCAGCGGATCCAGATGCTCGAGAACAAGTTGACCGAGAGTTACGACGAGCGGATCGCGGCCGCCGATAGCATCGCGGAATCAAACGTCGGGCTGCGCAGTGCGCTCGACGCATTGACGGCGGAAATCAGGGCGAGGCTTAGATGAGAGCGATCCTCAACAATATTCGCCGGATCCTGTTCGACGACGGCCGCGACGATCGCGATTTTACCGAGCAGGAGCAACGCCTGCAGGAAGTTCTCGCGCATCTGCACAGCGCGACCAACAGCGTCAAGAAAGGCGCCGAGCTGCTCGCCGACCTGATCAAGGCGCGCGGTTAGACTCCGCATCACCAAAAGGAAATCTGAAACATGAAAACCGCTTTTGCCGCGGCGCTCGCGCTCGCCTGTCTGGTCTCGAGCGCGGCCGCGGCCGAGATCTGCGAGGCCTCGCAATACGGCGTCGGCGATGGCTACCACGGCCGCCGCACGGCGTCCGGCGCCAGGTTCAACACGTTCGCGCGGGCGCCGTTCACGATCGCGCACAAGACGCTGCCGTTCGGCCGCGAGGTGACGATCACCAATCTCGCCAACGGCCGCGCGATCCGCGCCGTGGTGACCGATCGCGGGCCGTTCGTCCGCGGCCGCTGCGTCGATCTCGGCTGCGCCGGCGCCGATGCGCTCGGCATGGGCGGCACGGCCAGGGTCAGCGTGCAATGAGCGCCGATCGCTGCCAGGGCTGCACGCGCGTCGCGGGCGCGATCGGCGCGCTGCTGATCTCGCCGATCGCGCTGGTCTATGTGCTCTGGCTCGCCGTCTACGGCGTGACCGATCGGCGGCGCCGGCGCCGGCGGGGGTTGCCTTGATCGGCCAGCTCGAGGCGATGGCGATCGCCGCAATCATCCTGCTCGTCGCCTGGGTCGTCGAGGCCTGGCTCGAGAGTTGACGGATCCGGCCGGCCGCGTTGCTGCCGCGGTCGACCGCAGCGCCGCCTGGTTGGGGGATCAGGAGGTGCGAGAAACCCGCCACGGGCGACCGTGGCGGGTTTTTTCATGCTCGAGGCGACCGAGTGGCGGGCGGGGTGGTTTTAACGCATTAGCGGGCCGCGCTGCGAATCCTGGCGCCGGTCTGTTTTATTCAAACCGGCGCGACATTGCCGGATGCGCGCGGTTCTTGACCTTGATCCAGTCGCATGTGCGCGGCCGATAGCGCCGCTCGCGATGCTTTGAGACGAGTCCCTCGAGGCCCATCTCGCAAGCGGCCGCGAACAGATCCGGGCCGATCGCGCCTGGCTCGAATGGCGCCACGAAGATGCCTTCGGCGCGGCCGCGCAGCAGCTTGCCGAGCTCGGCCTTGCGCTCGAATAGCGGCAGCTGGCGCAAATCGTCGCCGGCGAGGCCGACCAGGTCGAAGGCGTAGAGCTGCGCCTCGGCGTTGTGGCGGCCGGAATGCAGCGCGTCGAAATCCGAGACGCCGCGGAGGTCGAGCACGACGATCTCGCCGTCGATCGCGAATCCTCCTGGCGCATCTTGCGCGCGGTGTCGGTGATGAAGGGGAAGCGCCAGGTCCAGTCGAGGCCGGCCTTGGACTCGAGCCGGACGCGATCGCCGGCGCGCACCAGGCGGGCGCGGTATCCGTCATATTTGATTTCGTGGATCCAGTCGGGGCCGGATGGCACGGCCTTGGCGGCCTTGGGAACGCAAAACTCAAAGGGTCGCATGGGGCGCAGATAAGCATCGCCGGCGCCGTGTCAACGCGCCGGCGGCCGCCAGGCTTAAGGCGCCTCGGCGGCCTCGAGCTCGGCGACCAGGCGGCGCACCTTCGCCGGCGTCAGCAGCGGCAGCAGCAGCTCGACCGCGCGCGGGATCTCGAGCGGCTCGCGCTGGCGCAGCCATTTGCGCACGGTCAGCGGGCTGACGCGGATCAAGCGCGCAAAACCCTGCTGCGAGATCTCGAGCCGCGCCAGGTGGGCGCGGAAGGCGTCGGGCGTCATCCTGATCATGCGGCTTCGTTTGCGAGCTCGATGATCGCCGCTGCCTTGGCGTCGACCAAGCGCGAGAATTTTCGCTCGAGGATCCGGCCGGACGATGGCTAAATCACCTTAATTTTGTTCACCTTATCAAAAAGGAAGGTGACCGCATAAATCGTCAGTGTGACGTAGTGGAAAACGAAGAAAAACGAGCCGAATAGGGCAGCATTGTACACGTAGGTGAACCGGGCCGCATCTGTCACGGTCGTCGAGAGGTCAATCCCCGCAGCAAACATATAGATGAGGACGTAGGCGATCCCGAGTGAACACAGATAACTGCGACATCAACGGCTGGGAGACGCCCCATCGCCATTTTCATTAGAACGATATGCCCGGACACTCACGCCCCCCGTTTGGTGCAATTGTAGCAGGGCACAACCAAGCCTGGCAGACCGACGAAAGTCCAGAAAACAGACCTTGTTTTGCACGAAAATCGTGCAGCCGGCGCTTTGCGCCACGGCGCAACCTTCATTGGGCGAAACAGACGACATAGCGCTTTATGCGCTACTTTCATACACAGATTGTGTACGTATCTGGAATGCCAGCGCCGCGCGCGTTTCGCTGTGCGAAATCAGTTCGGGAATTAGTTCGGTAATTTTGCCCGACATCGGGCGACATTGGCCGGCTTTGTCCGGCATTCGTTCTAGTCGATCCGTGTACTAACAAAATTTCGCGAGCGGCTTAAGCCTTGGAATTACTTGGCTTTTTGCCTTGGAAAAATGGCGATCCCAGCAGGACTCGAACCTGCAACCCGCGGAGTAGAAATCCGCTACTCTATCCAGTTGAGCTATGGGACCGTCTTGATGCCGGCCTCGGCTGCCGCCTGCCGGTCTTCTAACACGCCAGATATGAAAAATCCTCGCTCCCGCCAAGTCTGAACCGAACCGTTTTCCTCAACGCCGCGACTAAGCGGAACGGTGGGGTGTCAGGGTGCCGGGTTGAGCGGCAGCGGACTGGACGATGGATTACATCGCCGGGAACGCTGGCCAGCTTCCGGGACACGGCCGCCGGTCGATCGGTCAGGTATGGCTGCGCCATAAGGACGGCGTGCGCGGCGATATCTCGATCGGTCTCCTCAGGGCTTGCCTTGTCATGGCGAATGCGACGATTTGCACCTTTGGTTCCATCGCCTTGAGTCCGTCACCTTTCCGCGCATGTCATGCTCACGCGGCGTTCGCCGCGATTTCCGGGAGTCCATTATGATCGGCCTTGTTCGCGCCGTCACACTCTGCGCCACGCTGGCGCTCGGCCTTAGCGCAGCGCTGGCCGCCGACAAGGCGTTCAAGCGCGACGATCTCGCCGATTCCGCGATCAAGCTGGAGGCTCAGATCAAGAGCGAGGCGGGGCCGGTCGCCAAGACCAGCGCGACGCTGCGCACCGACGCCGACGCCGCCTTCCGGCGCAATGATTTCCGCGCAGGGCTGTCGGTGCTCGGCCAGATCGCCGCGACCACGCCGGAGGATACCGGCAATTGGCTGCGGCTCGCCAAGGTGATCTTCCAGATCTCGCCGAAAAGCTCGAGCGAGCAGACGTTCCTGCTGGAGCGGGCCTCGACCGCCGCCTACATCGCCTACCAGCGCGCCGGCAATCCGGGCGAGGAGGCGGATGCGCTCGCCGTGCTCGGCAAGTCGCTGGCCGAACGCAAGCTGTGGCGGCCGGCGCTGGATGCGCTGCGGCTGTCGCTCGACATGCGCGAGGTCGCCGACGTCCGCGGCCAATACGAGAAGATGCGCGACGAGCACGGCTTCCGGCTGCTCGACTATACCGTGGACTCGGATTCGGCGAGCCCGCGCGCCTGCTTCCAGTTCTCGGAGGAGCTGGCCAAGCGCACCGATTTCGCGCCGTACCTCGCGCTGGCAGGCCAGGACAAGCCGGCGCTGTCGGCCGAAGGCAAGCAGCTCTGCGTCGACGGGCTGAAGCACGGCGAGCGCTACAACATCAATCTGCGCGCCGGCCTGCCGTCAACCGTGAAGGAGGGCCTGCCGAAATCGGCCGAGTTCAACGTCTATGTCCGCGACCGCAAGCCCTTCGTGCGCTTCACCAGCCGCGCCTATGTGCTGCCGCGGACCGGCCAGCGCGGCATTCCCGTGGTCAGCGTCAACACGCCCGCGGTCAACGTCAACGTCTTCAGGATCGGCGACCGCAACCTGATCAACACGGTGGTCGACAGCGATTTCCAGAAGACGCTGTCGCGCTACCAGCTCGCCGATCTCGGCGGCGAGCGTGGCGTCAAGGTCTGGACCGGCGAGCTCGCGACCGCGATGACGCTGAACCAGGACGTCACCACCGCATTCCCGGTCGACCAGGCGCTCGGCGAGCTTCAGCCGGGGGTCTACGTGATGACCGCCGCGGCCAAGGGGCCGGGCTCGGACGACGATTACCAGCTCGCAACGCAATGGTTCATCGTCTCCGACCTCGGGGTGACCGCCTATTCCGGCAATGACGGCATCCACGTCTTCGTCAATTCGCTGGCCACGACCGACCCGGTCGGCAAGGCCGAGGTCCGGCTGGTTGCACGCAACAACGAGATTTTGGCGACCCGCAAGACCGACGACAGCGGCCATATGCTGTTCGAGGCGGGCCTTGCACGCGGCGAGGGCGGCCTGTCGCCGGCGATGCTGACGGTCACGGGCGAGAAGGCCGACTATGCCTTCCTGAGCCTGAAGACCTCGGCTTTCGACCTGTCCGACCGCGGCGTTTCGGGCCGGGCGGTGCCATCGGGCGCCGATGCTTTCGTCTATGCCGAGCGCGGCGTCTATCGCTCCAGCGAGACCGTCTATCTCACCGCGCTCTTGCGCGACGGGCAGGGCAACGCCGTTGCCGGCGGGCCGCTGACGCTGGTGATCGAGCGCCCCGACGGCGTCGAATTCCGCCGCGCCGTGCTCGCCGACCAGGGCGCCGGCGGCCGCACGCTGTCGGTGCCGCTCAATTCGGCCGTCCCGACCGGGACCTGGCGGGTCCGCGCCTTCACCGATCCGAAGGGCTCGTCGGTCGGCGAAACCACCTTCATGGTCGAGGACTACGTCCCTGACCGGATCGAATTCGACTTGTCCGCCAAGGACAAGCTGATCAAAGCTAACGCTCCGGTGGAGCTCAAGGCGGATGGCCATTTCCTCTATGGCGCGCCGGCCTCCGGTCTCCAGCTCGAAGGCGACATGCTGGTCGCGCCCGCGAGCGAGCGCCCGGGCTTTGCCGGCTACCAGTTCGGCGTCGCCGACGAGGAGACCACCTCGAACGAGCGCACGCCGCTGGAGAATTTGCCGGAAGCCGACGCCAACGGCGTTGCCACCTTCCCGGCGACGCTGGACAAGCAGCCCGCCTCGACGCGCCCGCAGGAGGCGCAGATCTTCGTTCGCATGGTCGAGACCGGCGGCCGCGCCGTCGAGCGCAAGATCGTGCTGCCGGTCGCGCCCGCCAACGCCATGATCGGCATCAAGCCGCTGTTCGGCGACAAGAACGTCGCCGAGGGCGACAAGGCGGAGTTCGATGTCGTGTTCGTCTCGCCCGAGGGTGAGAGACTGCGCCGCGACGGCCTGCGCTACGAGCTCCTGAAGACGGAGTCGCGCTACCAGTGGTACCGCCAGAACAATTACTGGGAGTACGAGCCGGTCAAATCGACTTCGCGCGTTTCCGACGGCGACGTGACCATCGCTGCCGACAAGCCGTCGCGGATTTCGCTGAGCCCGCAGCCCGGCCGCTACCGACTCGACGTGAAGTCGAACGACGCCGACGGTCCGGTGACCTCGGTGCAGTTCGACGTCGGCTGGTATTCCGACGGCAGCGCCGATACGCCGGACCTGCTGGAGACCTCGATCGACAAGCCGCAATACGCCTCCGGCGACACCATGACGGTGTCGGTGAACGTCCGCAGCGCCGGCAAGCTCACCGTCAACGTGCTCGGCGACCGCCTGCTGACGACGCAGACCATCGACGTCAGGGAAGGTACCGCGCAGGTGAGGCTGCCGGTCGGCAAGGACTGGGGCACCGGCGCCTATGTGGTGGCGACGCTCCGCCGCCCGCTCGATGCGGCTGCGCAACGCATGCCGGGCCGGGCGATCGGCCTGAAATGGTTCGGCATCGACAAGCAGACCCGCACGCTCCAGGTGAAGCTGACGCCGCCGGCACTGGTCCGGCCGAATGCGATGTTGAAGATCCCGGTCAAGCTCGACGGGCTCAATCCGGGTGAGGACGCCAAAATCGTCATCGCTGCGGTCGATGTCGGCATCCTCAACCTCACCAATTACAAGCCGCCGGCACCGGACGATTACTATCTCGGCCAGCGCCGCCTGAGCGCGGAGATCCGCGATCTCTATGGGCAACTGATCGACGGCATGTCGGGCACGCGCGGACAGATCAAGTCCGGCGGCGATGCCGGCGCCGGCGAATTGCAGGGCTCTCCGCCCGCGCAAAAGCCGCTCGCGCTCTACTCGGGCATCGTTACGGTCGCCGCCGACGGCACCGCCGAAGTGAGCTTCGATATCCCCGAGTTCGCCGGCACCGCGCGCGTGATGGCGGTGGCGTGGACCGCCACGAAACTCGGCCGCGCCAACACGGATGTCGTGATCCGCGATCCCGTGGTGCTGACCACGACCTTGCCGCGCTTCCTGCTCAATGGCGACCACGGCACGGTCAACCTCGAGATCGACAATGTCGAGGGCCAGGCCGGCGACTACGTCATCAACGTGAAGACCGGCGGCCCGGTGAAGATGACCGGCAATCCTGCAACCACGGTCAAGCTCGCCGCCAAGCAGCGCAGCGCGTTTACGCTCGCAATCGACGCGACGGCGGCGGGGCAGGCGACGCTCGACGTCGACATCAAGGGACCGAACGGCCTTGCGCTGGCGCGTCACTATGCGCTCGACGTCAAGGCGGCGACGCAGGTGCTGGCGCGGCGTTCGATCCGGACGCTGGCGAAGGGTGAAAGCCTGACGCTGACCTCGGACATGTTCTCCGATCTCGTCCCGGGCACCGGCAGCGTCTCGGTTTCGGCCAGCCTGTCGACGGCCCTCGACGCCGCAACGATCCTCAAGGCGCTCGACCGCTACCCCTATGGCTGTTCCGAACAGATCACGAGCCGTGCCTTGCCGTTGCTCTATGTCAACGAGCTCGCCGCCGGCGCGCATCTGGCCATGGACACCGAGGTCGACCAGCGCATCCGCGATGCGATCGAGCGGCTGCTGGCGCGCCAGGGCTCCAACGGCTCGTTCGGCCTGTGGTCGGCCGGAGGCGACGACGCCTGGCTCGACGCCTACGTGACGGACTTCCTCACCCGCGCCCGCGAGAAGGGCTTTGCGGTGCCGGACGTGTTGTTCAAGAACGCGCTCGACCGTATCCGCAACTCGGTCGTGAACGGCAACGAGCCGGAGAAGGACGGCGGGCGCGATCTCGCCTACGGCCTCTACGTGCTCGCGCGTAACGGCGCTGCTCCGATCGGCGACCTGCGCTACCTCGCCGACACCAAGCTCGCCAACCTCGCAACGCCGATCGCGAAGTCACAGCTTGCAGCGGCACTGGCGTTGGTCGGCGACCGCAACCGCGCGGAACGCGTCTACGGCGCCGCGCTCGACAGCCTTGCGCCAAAACCGGTGCTGGAGTTCGGCCGCACCGACTACGGCTCGCAGCTGCGCGATGCCGCAGCGCTGGTCTCGCTCGCCAGCGAAGGCAACGCGCCGAAGGCGACGCTGACGCAGGCGGTGTCGCGGGTCGAGACCGCGCGCGGCCTGACGCCCTACACCTCGACGCAAGAGAATGCGTGGCTGGTGCTGGCGGCGCGCGCGCTGGCCAAGGAGAACCTGTCGATGGACGTCGACGGCCAACCGGTCCAGACCGCGCTGTACCGCAGCTACAAGGCCGTGACGCTGGACGGCAAGCCGCTGAAGATCACCAACACCGGCGATGCGCCGGTCCAGGCGGTGGTCTCGGTGTCGGGCTCGCCTGTCACGCCGGAGCCGGCTGCATCGAATGGCTTCAAGATCGAGCGCAATTACTTCACGCTCGACGGCAAGCCCGCCGACATCAGCAAGGTCAAGCAGAACCAGCGTTTCGCCGTGGTGCTGAAGATCACCGAGGCGAAGCCCGAGTACGGCCACATCATGGTGTCCGACTATCTGCCCGCGGGCCTCGAGATCGACAACCCGAAGCTGGTGTCGTCGGGCGACAGCGGGACGCTGGACTGGATCGAGGACGGCGAGGAGCCTGAAGATACCGAGTTCCGCGACGACCGCTTCACGGCGGCGGTCGATCGCGCCTCGGACTCCAAGTCGGTCTTCACTGTCGCCTACATCGTGCGCGCGGTCTCGCCCGGCAAATACGTGCTGCCCCAGGCCTATGTCGAGGACATGTACAATCCCTCGCGCTACGGCCGGACCGGGACGGGTAACGTCGAGGTGCGGGCGGCGAAGTGATGAGCGAGGTGACGCCTCATACTCAGTTGTCATGCCCGGGCTTGTCCCGGGCATCCACGGACTTTCGTGCTGAAGAAAAGAACGTGGATGGCCGGGACAAGCCCGGCCATGACGGAGTGCGGAGCTGGGGTCATCGTGTCCTCTCGGTTGCCGCTTTCGCCTTCATCCTCGCCGTCGTCGGCTTCGTCGCCTGGGTCTATTCCCTCGGTCCTCTCCCGCTCGACGAGTCCCGCGCGGTCTCCACCACAGTCGTCGATCGCAACGGAAAACTGCTGCGCGCGTATGCCATGGCCGACGGCCGCTGGCGGCTGCCGGTCGATGCCAAGGCCAACGTCGATCCGACCTATCTCAAGCTGCTGCTCGCCTATGAGGACCAGCGCTTCTACGCGCATAACGGTCTTGACCCGCTCGCTCTCGGGCGCGCCGCACTGCAGCTCACGACGCGCGGCCACATCGTCTCCGGCGGCTCGACCATCAGCATGCAGCTTGCGCGCCTGATGGAGCCGCGGCGACAGCGCTCGCTCTATGCCAAGCTGCGCCAGATCGTACGCGCGATCGAGATCGAGCGCAGCATGAGCAAGGCCGATATCCTCGACCTCTATCTCGCGCTCGCGCCCTATGGCGGCAATCTCGAAGGCATCCGCTCGGCCTCGATCGCCTATCTCGGCAAGGAGCCGAAGCGCTTGTCGCTGGCGGAAGCCGCGCTGCTGGTGGCGCTGCCGCAATCGCCGGAGACGCGCCGGCTCGATCGCTATCCCGAGGCCGCACGTAAAGCCCGTGACCGCGTGCTCGACCGCATGGTTTCGGAGCACGTGGTCAGCACCGACGACGCGATGCAGGCCAAGGCCGTTCCCGTGCCCAAGCTGCGCAAGCCGATGCCGGTGCTGGCGCCGCATGCCTCCGACACTGCACTCTCAACCGTCAAAGACGCGCCGGTCATCAAGCTGACGCTCGACGCCAATCTGCAGAAGGTGCTGGAACCGCTGGCGCGCGACCGCGCCATTGCGCTCGGGCCCAACATCTCGGTCGGCATCCTCGTGGTCGACAATGAGAGCGGCGACGTGCTCGCCCGCGTCGGGTCGGCCGATTATTTCGACGAGAGCCGGGCGGGGCAGGTCGACATGACACGCGCCGTCCGCTCGCCGGGGTCGACGCTAAAACCCTTCATCTACGGGCTCGCCTTCGAGGACGGCTTCGTCCACCCCGACAGCTTGATCGACGACCGGCCCGTCCGTTTCGGCTCCTACGCGCCGGAGAATTTCGACATGACGTTTCAAGGCACGGTGCCGGTGAAGAAGGCGCTGCAATTGTCGCTGAACGTGCCGGCGATCGTGCTGCTCGACCGCGTCGGCGCCAGCCGGCTGTCGTCGCGGCTGCGACAGGCCGGCGGCAATCTGGTTCTGCCCAAGGACGAGGCACCGGGGCTCGCGATGGGACTCGGCGGTGTCGGTGTGACACTGCAGGACCTCACCCAGCTCTATACGGGTTTCGCCCGGCTCGGCACCACCATGCCATTGCGCGACCTCATGACCGGCCGGGACGATCGGGAACCGCTGCGGCTGCTGGACCAGGTCGCAGCCTGGCAGGTCGGCAACGTGCTCCTGGGCACGCCGCCGCCCGAAAATGCCGCCCACAACCGGATCGCGTTCAAGACCGGCACCTCCTACGGCTATCGCGACGCCTGGTCGGTCGGCTTCGACGGCCGCATGACCATCGGCGTCTGGGTCGGCCGGCCCGACGGCGCGCCGGTTCCCGGGCTGATCGGCCGCGTCGCCGCAGCCCCGATCCTGTTCGACGCCTTCGCGCGCACCGGCAAGACGCTGGCCCCGTTGCCGAAGCCGCCGAAGGGAACCCTGGTCGCCAGCAACGCCAAGTTGCCATTGCCGCTGAAGCGGTTCCGCCCGGTCGGGGACCTAGTGCGGACCGGCAGCGAGCAGGCGCTGCACATCCAGTTCCCGCTGAACGGCTCGCGGATCGATGTCGACCGTTCCGGCGGCGAGGGGAGCGCAGCCATGCCGGTGAAGGTCGCCGGCGGCGTCCTTCCCATGACCATCATGGTTAATGGAACATCACTCGGCGAGATCGACGGGCGCCGCCAGCGCCTGATCGATCCGCCCGGTCCGGGCTTTGCGCGGCTCACCGTCATCGACGCCACTGGCGCCGCGGACACAGTTGTCATTCGAATTCAATGACCCCGCCTTAACCGGTTGTCGGAATGACGGTTTCAGCGTAAGCGGAACCAATGGCCGAGACCTATCCCAGCCCCCGTTTTGGAGCACCCCGCGAGCCGAAAGCGCCCGTGAATCCGGGCAGCCGGCTCGTGCTTATGCTGGACTACGCCACGGCCAGCCACGCCCGCGCGGTCGGCTTCCTGCTGCTCTGCGCGCTGCTGCTATTCCTGCCGGGCTTCTTCACCATCCCACCCGTTGACCGCGACGAGGCGCGCTTTGCGCAAGCGACCAAGCAGATGGTCGAGAGCGGCGATTATGTCGACATCCGTTTTCAGGAAGACGTCCGCTACAAGAAGCCGGTCGGCATCTACTGGTTGCAATCGGCCGCGGTTGAAGCCGCGTCCGCGCTCAAGCTGCCGAAGGCCGAATTGCGGATCTGGGTGTACCGGCTGCCGTCGCTGATCGGCGCCATCGGCGCCGTGCTGATGACCTATTGGGCCGCGCTCGGCTTCGTCACGCGGCGCGCCGCTGTGCTTGCCGCGCTCCTGATGTGCGCCTCCGTGCTCCTCGGCGTCGAGGCGCGGCTGGCGAAAACCGATGCGATGCTGCTGTTCTGCGTGACCGCCGCGATGGGCGCGATGTCGCGCGCCTATCTGTCGTGGCAGCGCGCAGAGGATGAGACCCATCCGCCCTGGAGCTGGCCCGCGATCTTCTGGACCGCGCTCGCCGTCGGCATCCTGATCAAGGGTCCGCTGATCCTGATGTTCGCAGGCCTCACCATCGTCGCGCTCGCGATCCAGGACCGCGATGCCTCGTGGCTGTGGAAGCTGCGTCCGCTCTGGGGCCTGATGTGGATGCTGGTGCTGGTGCTGCCCTGGTTCGTCGCGATCTTCTGGCGCGCGGGTGATGCCTTCTTCGCCGATTCCGTCGGCGGCGACATGCTGAGCAAAATCGGCGCCCAGGAATCCCATGGCGCGCCGCCCGGACTGTACCTGGCGCTGTTCTGGATCACATTCTGGCCGGGCGCGCCGCTTGCGGCGATGGCGGCGCCGGCGGTGTGGCGGGCCCGGCGCGAGCCCGGCGCGCAGTTCCTGCTGGCCTGGCTGATTCCGTCCTGGATCGTGTTCGAGGCGGTGCTGACCAAGCTGCCGCATTACGTGCTTCCGCTGTATCCGGCGATCGCGATCCTCACCGTCGGTGCGCTGGAGCGCAACGTCCTGTCGCGCTCGTGGCTCGCGCGCGGCTCGGCCTGGTGGTTCGCGATTCCCGCTGCCGCCTCGATCATCGCCGTGGTCGGCGCGGTCATGCTGACGCGGCAACCGGCGTTCGTGGCCTGGCCGTTCATTGCGGCCTCGCTCATTTTCGGTCTGTTCGCCTGGTGGCTGTTCGACACCAATCGCGCCGAGCGGTCGCTGCTCAACGCGCTGGTCGCAGCCCTGATGCTCGCGGTCGTGGTCTACGGCATCGTGCTGCCGTCGCTGACACCGCTGTTTCCGAGCATCGAGATCGCACGCGCGCTTCGCAACGTCACCTGCGTCGGGCCGAAGGCAGCCGCCGCCGGCTATCACGAGCCGAGCCTCGTGTTCCTGACGGGCACGCAGACGCTGCTGACCGACGGCTCGGGCGCGGCGGATTTCCTGCGCCAGGGGAGCTGCCGCTTCGCGCTGATCGAGCAGCGCTCGGAGCGCAGCTTCGTGCAGCGGGCCGAGGCGATCGGGCTGCGCTACAAGGTCGGTACGCGCATCGACGGCTATAATTTCTCGCAAGGGCGCGCGATCTCGATCTCGATCTTCCGCTCGGAAGGCACTGAGTAGATGCCGGCGCCAGCCGACATCACGCCGCGCCCGGGCTATCCCGCGCAATTGCTCGCGGTGTCGGGCCGTGCCCTGGCGCAGCTCGTCCGTACACCTTCGCATTCACGCCGCGCCGAAGCCGCGCGAAAGCTGGCGCGGCATTCGCTGTGGCTCAGCGCGGCCGGTGCGGCTTTGATTATCGCGCTGATGCTCGCGTTCGATCAGACCGAGATCCAGCTGATGCCGACGCGCGGCACGCCGAGCCTGTGGCCGATCCGCATCCTCACCGATTTCGGCAAGGACGAGTATGTGCTCTCGGTGCTCGGGGGGACGCTGGTGGTCCTGGCGCTCGTTGCAGCGGGATTGCACGGCACCCGTCGTGGGCTGCTGCTCGGCCTCGGTACGCGGCTGCAGTTCATGTTTCTGTCTGTCGCCCTGTCCGTGTTCGTTGCCGAGATCCTGAAATATCTCATCGGTCGCGGACGTCCGTTCGTGAGCGGCAAGGCCGATCCGTTCAACTTCATCCCGTTCGAGGGAACGGGGGCTTATGCCAGCCTGCCGTCGGGTCATGCGGTGACGGCGTTCGCGCTGGCGTTTGCGGTCTCGGCGCTGTGGCCGCGCCTGCGCGTGTTCATGTTCACTTACGCAATCGTGATCCTGCTGACCCGGCTGGTGCTGCTCACGCATCATCCGAGCGACGTCGTCGCCGGCGCTCTGGTCGGCATGGTCGGCGCCATGGCAGTGCGCTACTGGTTCGCGGCCCGGAGGCTCGGCTTTGCCATCCGCGCCGACGGCACCATTGTGCCTCTCGCAGGGGCGGTCTCGGGCCGCCTCAAAAGGGTTGCCCACGGGGCATCCGCCCCATAAAAGCGGCTGCCTGCCGGGACCGACGGTTCCCCGGGGCAGGCCAATTCCAACCACGAGCTTTCGATTTGTCGTCGTCCCAGCCTTCGGTTTCCATCGTCGTTCCCGTGCGCAACGAAGCCGACAACATCGCGCCGCTGATCGAGGAGATCGGCGCGGCGCTCGACGGCCGCTGGGCCTATGAAATCATCTACGTCAATGACGGCTCGACGGACGCGACCGGCGAACGGCTCGGCGCGGTCATGCAGCAGCGCGACAATCTCCGGCAGCTTCGCCATGCCAGATCAGGCGGCCAGTCGGCAGCAGTGCGCAGTGGCGTGCGCGCCGCGCGCGGCACGATCGTGGCGACGCTCGACGGCGACGGGCAGAACAATCCCGCCTTCCTGCCCGACCTGATCGCGGCGGTCGAGAAGGGGGCGGGGCGCGTCGGCCTCGCTGCCGGTCAGCGTGTCGGACGCAAGGATACCGGCTTCAAGAAATTCCAGTCGCGCGTGGCGAACGGCGTCCGCAATGCGATCCTGAAGGACGGAACGCGCGATACCGGTTGCGGCCTGAAGGCGTTCCGGCGCGACGTGTTCCTGATGATGCCCTATTTCGACGGGCTGCATCGCTTCCTGCCGGCGCTGGTGCGCCGCGAGGGCTACGAGATCGCCTATGTCGACGTGATCGACCGGCCGCGCCGTTCCGGCGTGTCAAACTATGGTTTCTTCGACCGGCTGTGGATCGGCATCATGGATCTCGTCGGCGTGTGGTGGCTGATCCGCCGCAAGAAGCCGACACCAGATGTGACTGAGGTGAAGGCATGATCATCCAATACGGTCAGGCGTTGAACAACTATCTCTACGACGTCTTCGTCGCCAAGTTCGATTTCTGGCTGGCATTCGGCCTCGTCGCGCAGCTGTTCTTCACCGCGCGGTTCCTGGTGCAGTGGATCGCGAGCGAGCGGGCCGGCAACAGTGTGGTGCCGATGGCGTTCTGGTTCTGCTCGATGGGCGGCGGGTTGATGACGCTGGTCTATGGCGTCGTGAAGCGCGAACCCGTCATCATCCTCGGACAGGCGCTCGCGACCATCATCTATGTCCGCAACATCATGCTGATCATCAAGAACCGCGGCCGCGCCTCAAGAACGCTGGAACGCTGAGACGCGCCGCTAGCGCGGTAACGCCGAGGCCGCGCCGGAGGCGGGCAGGGCGGTATCCGCCTCACTCCTGCGATAAGGCTCGCCGGCGGCATCGAGCACGGGATAGGCGACCGAGCAGATATGCGAGTGGATGCGGCGCAGGTCGCGCAGCACGTCGAGATGCAGCGAGGTGGTCTCGATGGTCTCGGGGCGGCCCTCGCGCAAGCGGTCGAGATGACGCTCGACGGCGGCGAGCTCGGTGTTCTTCAGCGTGGTCTTCTCCACCAGCAGCTTGCGCGCTTCGTTGGCATCGCCCGACATGAAGACCCCGAAGGCGATCCGCAGCGAGTCCATCGTGCGCTTGTGGAAGGCGGCGAGCTCCTCGGCGCCCTCGGCCGAGAACTGGAAGCGGCGCTTGATCTTCTTGGTCGCGAGCTCGCTCAGGCTCTTGTCGATGATGTCGCCGATATGTTCGAGGTTGATCGCGAAGGAAATGATCTCCATCGCGCGCCGCCCCTCGCTCTCGTCGAGGCTGCCCCGCATCAGCTTCGTCACGTAGAGCTTGATGGCTTCGTCGAGGCTGTCGACGACATTGTCCATCTTCGTGACCTGGTCGACCAGCGCACGGTCGCCGGTCATCATTGCCGCCATGACCTTGCGCAGCATGACCTCGACCAGATCGCCCATGCGCAAGGTCTCGCGCGCGGCGTCGGCGAGCGCCAGTGACGGCGTCTCCAGCGCGCTCTCGTCGAGATAGCGCGGCCGGGCCGGATCGTCCTCCCGGACGCGATCAGGCAGCAGCCGGGTCAGGAGCCGGGACATGATATCGAGCAGGCCGATGAAGATGACGGCCGTGCCCACGTTGAAGGCGATGTGGAAGGCCGCCGTCATCCTGGCGAGATCGGGCTGCCAGGCGTGCATGTGCTCGGCGATCCCACTCAGGAAGGGCAGCACCAGCGCGATCCCGATCACGCGGTTGGCGAGATTGCCGAGCGGCAGGCGGTAGCTCGCGGGATCGTCGCGCCGGGCACCCTCGAACACGGGATTGATGGCGCTGCCCAGATTGGCCCCCAACACCAGCGCGAGGGCTGCGTAAGGCGTGATGAACTGCGAATAGGCCAGCGACATGACCAGCAGCACGCTGGCGACGCTCGAATGCACCGCCCAGGTCACGAGCGCGGCGATGACGATGCAAAGCACGGGATCGCCCGTGATCGCCGACATCATGACACGAACACCCGGCGCGTTCTCCGCCGGAGCCAGCGTGTCGAGCAGGATGTGCAGCGACAGCAGCATCAGGCCGAGGCCGATGAAGACGCGGCCGATATCCTTGATCCGCGACCGCGGGCCGGAGCGGAAGGCGACGAGACCGAGCACGAACAAGACAGGCGCAACGGCTGCGATGTTGAACGACAGCACCTGCACGATTAGCGTCGTGCCGACATTGGCTCCCAGCATGATGGCGAGCGCGGCAGTGAGGCTGACGAGGCCTTCTGCCGCGAATGAGCTGGTGATCAGCGCCGTCGCCGTACTGCTCTGGAGCAGCGCGGTGAGACTAAGCCCGGCGGCGAATGCGTTGAATCGGTTGCCCAGCGCCTTGCCGAGCAGCCGCCGAAGGTCCGGGCCGAAGGCGCGCAGAATCCCGCTGTGGACCATGTGCAGGCCCCACAGCAACAGCGCCACGCCGCCCATCAGATCGAGCAGAACCAACGTTCCCATGCTCCGCGTCCGGATTGGAGTCGATTGGTGAGGCTAGCGCCAAACGTCAGCGGTTCAAACCCTTTGTTGGCGCATCCGCGTTAACGTTTGCGGCGGTTGCGCGTTCCCGCGGCGCGCGCTTTGCGCGTCCGCCGGCGCGCGATTGCCGCGTCCCGAGGCGCGATGCCTTGTGAGCAGGCTCACATTGCCGCCTTGAGGGCAGCGAAGCCGCGATCGAGATCGGACTTGAGATCGTCGACGCTTTCGAGGCCGATGTGCAGTCGCAGGGTCGGGCCGCCCGGCGACCACTTCGTGGCGGTGCGATAGGCGTCGCAATCGAAGGGAATCACGAGGCTCTCGAAGCCGCCCCAGGAGAAGCCCATGCCGAACAGCTTGAGCGTGTCGAGCATGGTGTCGACGGCCTTCTGCGGCGCCGGCTTCAACACGATACTGAACAGGCCCGAGGCGCCGGTGAAATCGCGCTTCCAGATCGCATGGCCGGGATCGGTTTCGAGCGCCGGATGCAGCACGCGCGCGACCTCGGGTCGAGCTGCGAGCCAGCGCGCCATGTCGAGCCCGGAGCGATGATGCTGCGCCAATCGTACCGACAGCGTGCGCAGGCCGCGCAGCGCGAGGAAGACGTCGTCAGGGCCGGCGCAGACGCCGAGCAGGCGGATGCCTTCGGCGATCTGCGGCCAGGTCTTGGCGTTGGCCGAGATGGTGCCGAACATGATGTCGGAATGGCCACCGATATATTTGGTGGCGGCCTGCATGCTGATGTCGACGCCCTGGTCGAGCGAGCGATGATAGAGCGGCGTCGCCCAGGTGTTGTCGTCGATGACGAGCGCATCGCGCGCATGCGCGACCTCGGCGATGGCGCGGATATCAGGCATCTCGAACGACTGCGAGCCCGGCGCCTCCACCAGCACCGCGCGGGTGTTGGGCTTGAACAGCTTGTCGATGCCCGCGCCGATCAGCGGATCGAAATAGGTGGTCTCGATGCCAAGGCGCGCGAGCATGCCGTTGCAGAAATTGCGCGAGGGCCGATAGACGTTGTCGCAGACGAGCAGATGATCGCCGGTCTTCAGCACCGAGAGCAGGGTGGTGGAGATCGCCGAAAGGCCTGACGGCACGATGCCGACGCCGGCGCATTGTGGCCCCTCCAGTGCCATCAGCGTCTCCTGGAACGCTCTGGTGGTGGGGGTGCCGTGGCGGCCGTACTGGAACTCGCCGCGATGGGCGTGCAGGTCCTCGGCGGTCGGATAGAGCACGGTCGAACCGTGAAACACCGGCGGATTGACGAACCCCTTCTGCGCCTTGGTGTCGCGGCCGGAGGTCACCAGCCGGGTTTCGGCGTGCTGTTGGGAGGGGTGCGAGGAATCCATGCGTCTGCTTTCAAAACCGCGTTTCCACCGGGCGCGCCGCGCCCCCGGGCCGGCCGAAGGCCGCCGCCGTTAATAACAGAACACAGAAGAGTCCCGTCAACCCCTTGACCCGGCTCGCCAGTCGTTCTGAGATGCGCGGGTGCTATTCAGTCGCCGCATGTTGAGGGGCTGCCGCGACCTTCGATCCATCGTCTGACCGGACCTTGCGTCACAGCCATATCGGCGGGCGCCTGCGGCGGGGATTAAGGTATGGCCTCCCGGGATGGGCGAGTGTTCGGCAAGGTTTTCCAGCATGACTCTTGCAAGGCTAGTCTTGATGCGGCTAGCCCTGGCGGAGACGATCCCAAAGACGCCATTCCTGACCTTGAGACGACTTTGAAAGGCCTTCAGCCCATGAAACGCGTAACTCTGGCTCTCACTCTCGCTCTCGCCGCCGGCCTCTCCGCCCAGGCCGCCGATGCGCAAACGCTCAAGACCATCAAGGACCGGGGCATGCTGTCCTGCGGCGTCAGCCAAGGCTTGCCCGGCTTCTCCTCGCCCGACGACAAGGGCAACTGGACCGGGCTTGACGTCGACCTCTGCCGCGCGATCGCAGGGGCGATCTTCAACGATCCGACCAAGGTCAAGTACGTGCCGTTGTCCGCCAAGGATCGTTTCACGGCGCTGCAATCCGGCGAAATCGATGTGCTCTCGCGCAACACCACCTGGACCATCTCGCGCGACACCTCGCTCGGCGCCAACTTCACCGGCGTGACCTATTATGACGGGCAGGGCTTCATGGTGAAGAAGTCGCTCAAGGTGAATTCGGCGCTCGAGCTCAACAGCGCCTCGGTCTGCGTCCAGACCGGCACCACCACCGAGCAGAACCTCGCCGACTACTTCAAGGCCAACAACATGAAGTACGAGGTGATCGCGTTCGGCACCAACGACGAGACCGTCAAGGCCTATGAAGCCGGGCGCTGCGACGTCTTCACGACCGACCAGTCGGGCCTGTACGCCAACCGCCTCAAGCTTGCCAATCCCAACGACCATATGGTGCTCCCCGAAATCATCTCGAAGGAGCCGCTCGGGCCGATGGTGCGTCACGGCGACGACCAGTGGTTCGACATCGTGAAATGGACGCTGTTCGCCCTGGTTACCGCCGAAGAGCTCGGCGTGACCTCGAAGAACGTCGACGAGAAGGCGAAACTGGAAAATCCCGAGCTGAAGCGCGTGCTCGGCAGCGACGGCAATTTCGGCGAACAGCTCGGCCTGACCAAGGACTGGGTGGTGCGGATCGTGAAGGCCACCGGCAACTACGGCGAGGTGTTCGACCGCAACGTCGGCGCCGGTTCGCCCCTCGGCATCAGCCGTGGCCTCAACAATCTCTGGAATAAGGGCGGTCTTCAGTACGCGCCGCCGATCCGCTGATCCCGCCTGATCCGCGGCGATGAGCACCGAGGCTCGAAAACCGCCGGCCCAGATCGCGCTGAAGATCAGGCGCGTTCTGGGCGGCAAGGCAGGCTGGAACGGCGTTGCCGTCCAGTTTGCCTTCGCGGCGATCCTGGGCTGGATTGGCTACGAGATCGTCTCCAACGCCCGGGCCAACCTCGAAAACCAGCACATTGCCGCCGGCTTCGGCTTCCTCCGGAACAATGCCGGCTTCGACGTCAACCAGACCCTGATCTCCTACACCGGCTCGGACACGTTCCTGCGCGTGTTCGTGGTCGGGCTTTTGAACACGCTCGTGGTCTCGGTGGTGGGCATCTTCTTCGCCACCGTGATCGGATTCATCGTCGCGCTGTGCCGGCTGTCGCCCAACTGGCTGTTGTCGCGCGTCGGCGAGATCTATGTCGAGATCATCCGCAACCTGCCGCTGCTGTTCCAGATCCTGTTCTGGTACCTGGCGGTGCTCGCGGCCTTGCCAAATCCCCGGCAGAGCATCTCGCTGCTCGGCTTCGCCTTCGTCAGCAATCGTGGCCTCGTCATTCCGCGCCCGATCGGCGAGAGCGGCTTCGAGGCGTTCCTCGCGGTGCTGGCGTTCGGCATCGTGGCTTCGCTGGCCTTGCGCATCTACGCACGGCGCGCGTTGTTTCAGCGCGGGCAGATGATCCGGATCTGGCCCTATGTGCTGGGCCTGCTGTTCGCCCTGCCGCTCGCCACCATGCTGGTATTCGGTGTGCCCTTCAGCTTCGAGGTGCCGCAGCTCAAGGGCTTCAATTTCGCCGGCGGCTCGCGGATCATCCCGGAATTCGTGGCGCTGACGCTGGCGCTGTCGACCTACACCGCCGCCTTCATCGCCGAGATCGTGCGCGCCGGCATCCTGTCCGTCCACAAGGGGCAGATGGAGGCGGGATCCTCGCTCGGCCTTAGCCGCGGCACCACGCTCCGCCTGATCGTCGTGCCGCAGGCGATGCGCGTCATCGTGCCGCCGCTGACCAACCAGTACCTCAACCTCACCAAGAATTCCTCGCTCGCGGTCGCGATCGGCTATCCTGACCTTGTGTCGGTGTTCGCCGGCACGTCGCTGAGCCAGACCGGTCAGGCGATCGAGATCATTGCCATGACGATGGGCGTCTACCTCCTGATCTCGCTGCTCACGAGCGCCATCATGAGCGTGTACGGTTGGCGCGTCAGCCGGAGCCTCGGCGCATGAGCGACATCACCTCGTCCGCCTACGTCCGCCGGGACCTGCTCACCGAGCGTCCCGCGCCGGTGAAGACCACGGGCTTCATTGGCCTCGTACGCACCCGCCTGTTCAATTCGCCGACCAACATCCTGCTCACGATCGTGGGCGCTTTGCTGCTCTGGTTCACCATTGTTCCCTCCGTCAGGTTCCTGTTGGTCGATGCGGTCTGGACCGGCAAGGATCGCACGGCATGCCTGACCGAGAACACCGGCTTTATGGTCGGCGCCTGCTGGCCCTACATCCAGGCCAAGCTGCCGCAACTGATCTACGGCTTCTATCCCGAGGCCGAGCGCTGGCGGGTCAACCTCTCGCTGATCCTGGCGGCGGTTCTGCTGCTGCCGCTGCTCATTCCGCGCCTGCCGGCGAAAGGACTGAACGCAAGTCTCTTCTTCTTCGCATTTCCCGTGGTGGCGTTCTTTCTGCTGCACGGCGGCGGCATCACCGGGTTCGGCCTGAGCTGGACGGCCGGCCTGCTGCAATTGTTCGACGACAGCATCATCGGCGCAGGGCAGGCTCTGCTCGGTCTCGCCAAGACCTCGGCCATCGCACCGCTCTTCTGGGTTGCCGGCAATCTCATCGTGCTGTTTGGCACTGCGATCTACTGGCTGATCTTTCCGC
The DNA here is from genome assembly GCF_029953005.1 of Bradyrhizobium sp. Mp27. Lineage (NCBI taxonomy): Bacteria > Pseudomonadati > Pseudomonadota > Alphaproteobacteria > Hyphomicrobiales > Nitrobacteraceae > Bradyrhizobium > Bradyrhizobium sp. Mp27. The sequence goes on from NZ_JASAUS010000006.1 coordinate 52,902, forward strand.
TGACCTGGCTGCGTGACCAGCTCCAGGGAACGGGCCAGTCGGTCTGGGCCGATTTCGCCATCACGGCGGCGGTCGTCTCCCTGATCGCCTTCGTTGTCGGTGGCGGCGTTCGCACCGGCGGCCGGGCTCTGACATCCAGCATCGGCACCTTCATCGCCATCGCGGCCGTGATCAAGCTCATGGGGCTCGATCACGGCGGCCTGCCGGTCGTGGCCACGAATCTGTGGGGCGGGCTTCTGGTGACGCTGGTGGTCTCCGTGACCGGCATCGTCACCTCGCTGCCGATCGGCATCGCGCTGGCGCTCGGCCGCCGCTCGACCATTCCGCTGATCCGGATCTTCTCGATCGCCTTCATCGAGTTCTGGCGCGGCGTGCCGCTGATCACCGTGCTGTTCTTCGCGACCTACATGCTGCCTTTGTTTCTGCCGGGCAATTTTACGGTCGACGGTCTGGTGCGCGCGCTGATCGGCATTTCGCTGTTCACGGGCGCCTATCAGGCCGAGAACGTCCGCGGCGGGTTGGCCGCGATCCCGCGCGGTCAGGGCGAGGCGGCGGCCGCCCTAGGCCTGTCCTGGTGGAAGACGACCTCGCTGATTGTGCTGCCGCAGGCGCTGCGCCACGTCATTCCGAACCTCGTCAACAGCTTCATCTCGCTGTTCAAGGACACGTCGCTGGTCTCGATCGTGGCGCTGTTCGATCTGCTGGGCTCGCTCCGGGCGTCGTTCTCGGATCCGAAATGGTCGACGCCGTCGACCGCGTTCACCGGCTTTGCGTTCGCCGGGATTATTTACTTCATCTTCTGCTTTGGAATGTCGCGCTACTCGCTCTTCGTCGAGCATCGCCTCAACGCCCACCGTCGCAACTGATCGAGGTCATCATGTCCGACCCCATCGTCAAGATTTCCGGCCTCAACAAATGGTACGGCGAGTTCCACGTGCTGCGCGACATCGACCTTGCGGTCGCGAAGGGCGAGCGCATCGTGATCTGCGGCCCCTCGGGCTCGGGTAAGTCGACGTTGATCCGCTGCATCAACGCGCTCGAGGAATTCCAGGAGGGCGAGATCGTCGTCGACGGCATCGAGCTCGGGCCGAACCTGAAGCACGTCGATGCGGTCCGCCGCGAGGTCGGCATGGTGTTCCAGAGCTTCAACCTGTTCCCGCATCTGACCGTCCTGGAGAACTGCACGCTGGCGCCGATCTGGGTGCGCAACATCCCGAAGAAGGACGCCGAGGTCAACGCGATGAAATTCCTGGAGCGCGTCAAGATCCCGCACCAGGCCAACAAGTTTCCGGGACAGATGTCCGGTGGCCAGCAGCAGCGCGTCGCGATCGCACGCGCGCTGACGATGAACCCCAAGGTGATGCTGTTCGACGAGCCGACCTCGGCGCTCGACCCCGAAATGGTCAAGGAAGTGCTCGACACCATGGTCGACCTCGCCGAGGAGGGCATGACCATGCTGGTTGTCACCCACGAAATGGGTTTCGCCCGCGAGGTCGCCAACCGCGTCGTGTTCATGGACGCCGGCCAGATCATCGAGGCTAATACGCCGAACGAGTTCTTCGCCGCTCCCCAGCACGCCCGCACGAAGCTGTTTTTGAGCCAGATCCTGCGGTGATCTCGTAGGGTGGGCAAAGGCGCGTCGCGCCGTGCCCACCATCCCACGGCGATCGCGGCAAGCATGGTGGGCACGCTGACGCTTTGCCCACCCTACGGCACTGACGCTGTTGTTCTGGCCCGGCGGCGACCGCCACACCTAAAACAGGCGGCTACAGCCCTCCTGGCCTAGACGAACGGGGGCTTGATGTTGCTGCGCTTCTCCAGCCATTCCGGCACCGGCAGGTTCTTGGCGCGCATGAAGTCGGCGTTGAACAGCTTCGACTGATAGCGGCTGCCGGAATCGCAGAGCACGGTGACGATGGTCTTGCCGGGCCCGAGCTGTTTCGCGAGTCGTATCGCGCCGGCGATGTTGATGCCGGTGGAACCGCCGAGGCACAGGCCTTCGTGCTGGAGCAGTTCGTAGATCACCGTGACGGCTTCCGCGTCGGGAACAAGATAGGCGTCATCCACCTTCGCGCTCTCGACGATTGCGGTCGCACGGTTGAGGCCGATACCTTCCGTGATCGAGCCGCCCGGCGTCGCCTTGGCGTCGCCGCTCCGGAAATATTCGAACATGCCGGCGCCATGCGGATCGGCGCAGGCGATCCTCACGTTCTTGTTCTTCTCTTTCAGATAGCGGCTGACGCCGGCGAGCGTGCCGCCGCTGCCGACCGAGCAGACGAAACCGTCGACCTTGCCGCCGGTCTGCTCCCAGATCTCGGGGCCTGTCGACTCGTAGTGCGCCTTCGCATTGTCGAGGTTATTCCACTGGTCGGCGAACAGCACGCCATTGGGTTCGGTCTTGCGCAGCTCGTCGGCGAGCCGGCGGCCGACATGCTGATAATTGTTGGGATTGGCATAGGGCAGGGCCGGCACCTCGATCAGCTCGGCGCCGCACAGCTTCAGAAAATCCTTCTTCTCTTGGCTCTGCGTCTCCGGGATCACGATCAGCGTGCGGTAACCGCGCGCGCTCGCCACGACCGCGAGGCCGATTCCGGTGTTGCCGGCGGTCGCCTCCACCACGAGACCGCCCGGCTTGAGCTCGCCGCGCTTCTCGGCCTCCAGGATCATCCATTTCCCGGCGCGGTCCTTCACCGACTGGCCCGGATTCATGAACTCGGCCTTGCCCAGAATGGTGCAGCCGGTCAGTTCGGAGGCGCGCTTGAGCTTGATGAGCGGGGTGTTGCCGATGGCTTCGACAACGTCATTTTTGATGGTCATGTCAGGCAATTACCGGCTGGATCATAGGGTGGGCGCGACCCTAAAGTAGGGTGGCGGGCCTTACAAGCGACCCTTGCAAGCCGACCCCGCAAACCCCTATTGCTGCTTTGCGAAGATGACTTGCCTGACGTCGATATTCCCGGACAGGAATCCGGCCTCGCAATAGGACAGGTAATACTCCCACAGCCGCCGGAACCGGTCATCGAAGCCGAGCGGCACGAGGCCCGGCCAAGCCGTCTGGAAGTTATTCCGCCAGGTGGCCAGCGTCTTGGCATAATCCTGCCCGAAGATGCGCTCGCGAATGACGGGCAGGCCGAACCTGTCGCCGAGCGACTTGAGCACGGCGGGCGAGGGCAGCATGCCGCCGGGAAAGACGTAGCGCTGGATGAAGTCCACCTCGCGCCGGTAGCTCTGGAACAGCCTGTCCTGGATGGTGATCGCCTGGATGCCGGCGAGGCCGCCGGGCAGCAGCCGGTCCCGCAACTGGGCGAAATATTTCGGCCAGAACTGCTCGCCGACGGCCTCGATCATCTCGATCGAGGCGATGCGGTCGTAGCGGTCGCGTTCGTCGCGATAATCCTGAAGACGGATCTCGACCTTGTCGGCAAGGCCCGCCTCGTGAATGCGCTTCTGCGCAAAATCGCGCTGCTCGGTCGAGATCGTGAGGCCCACCACGCGCGTGCCGAAGGTCTTTGCGGCGAACTCGGCGAAGCCGCCCCAACCGCAGCCGATCTCGAGCAGCGTCTGGTCCGGCTTCAGGTCGAGCGCCTCGGCGAGCCGGCGGTATTTATTGGTCTGGGCTGCCGTGAGATCAGAGGTGCTCTCCTCAAACAGCGCCGAGGAATAAGTCATGCCGGGATCGAGCCAGGCCGAATAGAACGCGTTGCCGATGTCGTAATGGGCGTGGATGTTGCGCCGCGCCTGACGGCGGGTGTTGCGGTTGAACCAGTGCTGCAGCAGCTGGACGAACCGCATCAGCGGCTTGTCGTTCAGCATGGCCTGGATCAGATCGTGATTGACGCAGAACAGGTAGAGGAATTGCGTCAGGTCCGGCGTATCCCAGTCGCCGGCGAGATAGGCCTCCGCGATGCCGATGTCGCCGCCGTTGATGAGGCGCGACGCGAAGCCGTAATTGTGCAGCCGCATCGCCGCATTCGGGCCCGGCTCCTGGCCGCCGAGGCGGATCACGCGTCCGTCGGGCAGGGTGACGTCGAGCGTTCCTCTCCGCAGCCGCGCGCCAAAACTGAGTGCGAGCCGAACGATGCGCGGCAGATCGGCAAGCACTGTGTCTATGGTGTCTGACGTCACCGAGATGATATGCGACATCGGCGGATCCATCACCTGAACGGATACTGTCCGACCGCGAGCCAGGCGCCCCCATACGCCTCATATCGCTGGACCCGAGGGCGCCCCGCAAACGGTCAGCGTCGAATCATGCGCATGATATAGGTGCGCGTTGCGCCGGTCGCCAAGGTGCTGGCGGGGTACCTCCGGCAGTCCACCGCCGTGTGCACAGCGCAATTGCAGGCCAGCCGCCGATCATAGCGCGCCATGCGCTCAGCCAAGGCCGGGGAAGCTGCGGTGCGCCGCGGCGCAGGTTTCGGTGGAGCGCCCGCCGGGACCGGTGGCGCTGGCGTCGGCGCGGCAGCAATATCACATGAAATCTTGGTAAGCTTGAATGCGCCTCGGAGCGAGGTTGGAATACAAAAAAGCCCTGTGACACAGGCATCTTTTGTATTTGCGCGAGTTCGACATTGACGCATTCGGGGCCGCATTTCGCAGGTGCGGGACTGTCCCCCTGTTCCGCGCCCCGCTAGTATGAACTTCAGGTTCCGCAGAAAGCATCACGGCTGTGAACGAGTTACATAATCGCCCCCGGCCGGCCCGCCACGAATCGGTTAATCCGGCTGTGCGGTGGCGGATCGATCTGCCCGGCGGGGGGTGGATGTGACACAGGATGGTCCTGCGGTCGCCATGAGGCGATCTCCCGGCCTTACGTTCCGGGCGTCGCGTGCGGCGCGATGGGCTGCCGTGGCGTGCCTTGCCGCCAGTTCAGGCGCCTGCGTGCTGACGCAGGATTTGCCCGATCCCGCACTCGATGTTCCGACGCAATACAAATACGCGGGCAAGCCGGATGCGCCGCCGTCGCTGGATTGGTGGCGCGGCTTTCGCTCCGCGGAGCTGACGCAACTGATGGAGGAGGCGCAGACCGTCAATCTCGACATCGCCGCCGCCGTCGCGCGCATCGTCCAGGCCGACGCCCAGGCGCGGCAGGCGGGCGCGGCGCTATTGCCGAGCCTGTCGGGCGGCGGATCGGAAACCTATTCACGCACCTCGGGTTCGAGCGCCTCGGGCCTGTCCATCGGCGGCCGCGAGGTCGTCAACTATTCGGCTTCGCTGAGCGCGAGCTACCAGCTCGATTTCTGGGGCCAGAACCGTGACGCGCTGCAAACCGCGGAAGAGACGGCGAATGCCAACCGGTTCGATCGTGACGTCGTCGCGCTCACGACGCTGGCAGGCGTTGCCAACGCCTATTTCCAGGTGCTGGCCTCGCAGGACCGGTTGCGCACCGCCCAGAGCAACATCGCCAGCGCGCAGCGGATCCTTGATGCCATTCGCGAGCGCCGCAAGGCCGGCACCGGGACCGATCTCGACGTCGCCCAGCAGGAGAGCGTGGTCGCCAACCAGAAGGCGCTGGTGCCGCCGCTGCGCCAGACGCTCGACCAGAACGTCAACGCACTCGCCGTGCTGGTGTCACGGCCGCCGGAGAGCGTCCGCGTGCTCGGCGGCTCGCTGAACAAGATCGCCATCCCGCGCGTTACGCCCGGCCTGCCGTCGGAGCTTTTGACGCAGCGGCCCGACATCCGCCGCCAGGAGGCACAGCTCGCCTCGGCGACCGCGAACATCGGCAATGCCCGCGCGCAATTCTTTCCGACGATCCAGCTCACCGGCAATGGCGGCTATCAGAGCTCGGCGCTGGTGTCGCTGTTCCAGCCGCATGCTGCGTTCTTCCAGCTCGTCGGCAGCGCGACGCAGCCGATCTTCGACGGCGGCAAGATCCTCGGCAATTTCGAGTTCGCCAAGGCGCGGCAGGACGAGTTGCTTCAGACCTACCGCAAGACCATCATCCAGTCGTTTGCGGACGTCGACAACGCGCTGTATTCGATCAAGCAGACCACGATCAAGCTACAATTGCAGCGCGATGTCGTTACCTCGTCGAAGCGCGCCTTCGATCTCGCCGAGCAGCAATTGCGCGCCGGCACGGCCGACATCGTGACTGTGCTGAACGTCCAGCAGACACTATTTCAGGCCGAAGATGCGTTGTGGCAGGCCCAACTCGCACGGCTTCTCGCCATCGTCAGCCTATATCAGGCGCTCGGCGGCGGCTGGGAGCCGCGAATGGAGAAACCGGTCAATGCTCTTTAAGCCGGATACGAAGGAAGGCGCGAAAGAAGGGACGGCGAAGAAATCGCGCGGCCGCGGCTTCGTCATGACCCTGATCACGCTCGCCATCCTTGGCGGGCTCGGCTATTTCGGCTGGACCGTCTGGCATCAGCAACCGCAGCAGGCGAATGGCCGCAACCAGCGGCCCGATCTGCCGGTGCCTGTGCTGGCGGCGACCCCGCGCATTCAGGACGTGCCAGTCTATCTCGACGGCGTGGGCGCGATCCGCGCGCTCAACACCGTGACGGTGCGCTCGCAGGTCGACGGCAAGCTGATCGCCGTGAAATTCACCGAGGGCCAGGACGTCAAGAAGGGCGACGTGCTCGGCGAGATCGACCCCGCGCTCTACCAGGCGACGTATGACCAGGCGGTCGCCAAGAAGGCGCAGGACGAGGCCCAGCTCGCCAACCAGCGCATCGACTTGACGCGCTACGAGCAACTCGCTGCTTCCAATGCCGGCTCCAAGCAGCAGGCCGACACCCAGCGCGCGCTGGTCGCGCAGACCGAGGCGCTGGTGAAGGCCGACCAGGCCGCGATCGACAATGCGGCAGCGACGTTGAGCTACACCAAGATCGTGGCGCCGCTTTCGGGCCGCGCCGGCCTGCGGCAGGTCGACCAGGGCAACATCATCCACGCCGCCGACGCCACGGGCCTCCTGGTGATCACGCAATTGCAGCCGATCGCGGTGTGGTTCAGCCTGCCGCAGCAGCAGATCATGCGCGTCAACGCGGCGGCGTCGAAGGGCACGCTCGCGGTCGACGTGTTCGGCAATGACGGCATCACCGTGATCGACACCGGCAAGCTCACCGGCATTGACAACCAGGTCGACCAGACCACCGGCACGCTCAAGCTCAAGGCGGAATTCCCCAACGCCAATTACCAGCTCTGGCCGGGCCAGTTCGTCAATGTCCGCCTCAAGGTCGAGACCTTGATGCAGGCGCTGGTGGTGCCGACATCGGCGGTGCAGCGCGGACCGATCGGCACCTTCAGCTACGTCATCGGCGAGGACAATGTCGTCTCCGCCAAGCCGGTGACCGTGACCCAGCAGAACGAGCATGACGCCGTCATTGCCAGCGGGTTGTCGCCGACCGACAAGGTCGTCACGACGGGCTTTGCCAATCTGTCCGACGGGTCCAAGGTGGTCGTCGGCCGCGATGACCAGACACCGTCGGCCGATCTCGCCCCGCGCAAGCGCACGCGCGGCCCGGATGGCCAGAAGAAGGATGGGCAGGCCAAGGACGGGCAAAAGGACGGACAGGGCAAGGACGGCGAGCACCGCAAACGGAGCAGCAGCGAAGGCGACCAGAAGGGGCAGACCGGACCGGCACCGGGGCCGGGGGCATCGGGACCTGGAGCCAAGCAGCCATGATCCCGACAACAGCCGCCTGAGCGGCAGGCAGATCCCATGGGCGTCTCCGAACCCTTCATCCGCCGCCCGATCGCGACCTCGCTGCTCGGCATCGCCCTGCTGATCGGGGGCGCGCTCGGCTATTTCTCGCTGCCGGTCTCGGCGCTGCCGCAGGTCGATTTCCCGACCGTGCAGGTGTCGACACAGCTTCCGGGCGCGAGCCCCGACGTGATCGCCTCGCTGATCACCGCGCCACTGGAGCGGCAGCTCGGCCAGATCCCGTCGCTGACGGCGATGAACTCGACGAGCTCGTTCGGCGTCAGCCAGATCTCGCTCCAGTTCGATCTCAACCGCGACATCGACGGCGCGACCCAGGACGTGCAGGCCGCGATCAACGCGGCGGCCGGCGTGCTGCCCAAGACGCTGCCCTATCCGCCGACCTACGCCAAGGTGAACCCGGCGGACGCACCGGTGATGACGCTGGCGCTTCGCTCCGACACGATCTCGCTGCGGGCGATGAGCGACATCGCCGACACGCTTCTGGCGCAGCGGCTGAGCCAGATCTCCGGCGTCGGCCGGGTCTCGGTGCTCGGCGGGCTGAAGCCGGCCGTGCGCATCCAGGCGGATCTGGCGCGCCTCGCCGCCTATGGCATCGCCATGGAGGATCTGCGCACCGCGATCTCCAATGCCAACGTCTCCGGGCCAAAAGGCTCGCTCGACGGCGCGCAGCAATCCTACATCATCGCCGCCAACGACCAGATCGCCGCTGCCGACGCCTACAAGCCTGTTATCATCGCCTACCGCAACGGCTCGCCGGTCACGATCGGCGACGTCGCGCAGATCGTGGATGGCCTCGAGAACGACCGCACCGGCGGCTGGTACCAGGGCACGCCGGCGGTCATCATCGACATCCAGCGCCAGCCCGGCGCCAACGTCATCGATGTCGTCAGCCAGATCCGGGCGGAAATCCCAAAAGTCCAGCGCGCCATTCCGGCCGGCGTGAACCTCACCATCGTCTCTGACCGCACCGTCACCATCCGCGCCTCGGTCCGCGACGTGCAGTTCACCCTGATCCTCAGCGTCGTCTTGGTGACGCTGGTGGTGCTGCTGTTCCTGCGCTCGCTGCGGGCCACGCTGATCGCGGGCGTCGCGCTGCCGCTGTCGCTGATCACCAGCTTCGGCATCATGTATTTCGCCGGCTTCAGCCTCGACAATCTGTCGCTGATGGCGCTCACGATCGGCACCGGATTTGTCATCGACGACGCCATCGTCATGATCGAGAACATCGTCCGCCACATGGAGAACGGCGATGGCGCGATGGAGGCCTCGCTGAAGGGGGCCAGCGAAATCGGCTTCACCGTGATCTCGCTGACGGTGTCCCTGATCGCGGTGTTCATCCCGCTGCTGTTCATGTCGGGCCTCGTCGGGCGCATGTTCCGCGAATTCGCGCTGACGCTGACGATCGCGGTCGTGACCTCGGCCGTGGTCTCGCTGACGCTGACGCCGATGATGTGCTCGCGGCTGCTCAAGCACGCCCATGAGGAACTGGCGGTGCCGGGATTGGCCGCGATCAGCCGCTTCATTGACCGCACCGTCGAGTTCTATCACCGGACGCTGCTCTGGGTGCTGGAACGCCAGCGCGCCACGCTGCTCGTGACGTTCGCCACGCTGGTCGCGACCCTCGTCCTCTACGTCGTCGCGCCAAAGGGCTTTTTGCCGCTTCAGGACACCGCCTCGATCACGGCGGTGACGGAGGCGGGACCCGACGTGTCGTTCACCGAGATGCAGAAGCGGCAGGCCGAGGCGGCCGACGCCATCAAGGCCGATCCTGATGTGGTCGGCGTGGTCTCGGTGATCGGGGCGGGCTCGGTCAACCCGACCACCAATGTCGGGCGCTTGGTCATGACCTTGAAGCCGCGCGGCGAGCGGCGCGACGACGTCAGCGCGGTGGTGACCCGGCTGAAGGAGCGGGTGTCGGCCATCCCCGGCATGACCGTCTATTTCCAGCCGGTGCAGGACGTGCAGATCTCGACCCAGTCGAGTCGCTCGCAATACCAGTACACGCTGACCGGCACTGATGCGGCGCTGGTGTCGGAATGGGCGCGCAAGCTCGTTGCCGAAATGCGGCGCGATCCACTGTTCCGCGACGTGTCCTCGGAGGCGCAGGAGGGCGGCCTGCGGGCGCAGCTCGACGTGGACCGGACCCGGGCCGGACAGCTCGGCGTGAGCCTGCAAGGAATCACCGACACGCTCAACGACGCGTTCGCGCAGCGGCAGATCTCGACCATCTACGGCCAGGCCAACCAGTACCGCGTGGTGCTGGAGGCGCTGCCGATGTACCAGCGCGATCCCTCGATCCTGTCGAAGCTGTATCTGCCGGGCGCGGCGAGCAGCATCGTGGGCGCGCCCAACGCCCAGGTGCCGCTTTCCGCCGTGGCGACGCTGAAGCGCACCACGGCGCCGCTCGCGATCTCGCACCAGGCGCAATTCCCGTCGATCTCGCTCAGCTTCAACCTCGCCCCGGGCGCCGCGCTCGGCGATGCCGTCGAGGCGGTGAAGACGATCGAGACCCGGATCGAGATGCCCAACAGCATCGTCGGCGTCTATGCCGGCGATGCCGCCGAATTCGCCAAGGCGCTCGCCGGCCAGCCCTGGCTGCTGCTCGCCGCCGTGATCACGATCTACATCGTGCTGGGCGTGCTCTATGAGAGCTATATCCACCCGATCACCATCCTGTCGACGCTGCCCTCGGCCGGCGTCGGCGCGATCCTGGCGTTGATGCTGTGCGGGCAGGACCTCTCGGTGATCGGCCTGATCGGCATCATCCTGTTGATGGGCATCGTCAAGAAGAACGCGATCATGATGATCGACTTCGCGCTCGAGGCCGAGCGCGGGCAGGGGATGTCGCCGAACGAGGCGATCGTGCAGGCCTGTCTCTTGCGCTTCCGTCCGATCATGATGACGACGCTGGCGGCGCTGTTCGGCGCGCTGCCGCTCGCGATCGAGAGCGGCACCGGCGCCGAGCTGCGCTTTCCGCTCGGTATCTCCATCATTGGCGGCCTGCTGCTGAGCCAGCTGCTGACGCTCTACACCACGCCCGTGATCTACCTCGCGCTCGACCGCATCAACCGCCGCCTCGAGCAGGCGCTGCCGCCGGCTGAATCCGGCGGTCCGCCGGTCGCGGGCGCGACCGAGGGGATGCAGTGATGGCATCGATCTCGGAGCCGTTCATCCGCCGCCCGGTCGCGACCACGCTGCTGTCGATCGGGTTGTTCCTGCTGGGTGTCGTCGCCTACGAGTTCCTGCCCGTCGCCTCGGTCCCGAACGTCGACTTCCCCGCCATCTTCGTGTCGGCCAGCCGGCCGGGTGCCGACCCGTCCGTCATGGCGGCGACGGTGGCCTCGCCATTGGAGCGTCGGCTCGGCGAGATCGCGGGCATCAACCAGATCACCTCGACGTCGTCGCTCGGCACGACCAGCATCCAGCTCCAGTTCGACATCGGCCGTAACATCGACAAGGCCGCGCGCGACGTGCAGGCGGCGATCAACGCGGCGTTGATCGACCTACCGAGCGACCTGCCGACGCTGCCGCGTTTCCGCAAGGCGAACACGGCCGGCGCGCCTGTTTTCGTGCTGGCGCTGACCTCGAAGACACTGTCCGCCAGCGCTATCTACGACGTCGCCGATACCGTGCTCGCGCAGCGCATCTCGCAGGTGCCTGGTGTCGGCGACGTGACGGTGAGCGGCGCCGACCAGCCGGCGGTGCGCGTGCAGCTCAACCCCGTCGCACTGTCCAACGCCGGCATCGCCACCGACGACGTCAGGACCGCGATCATCAACGCCAACCCGCTTGGTCCCGTCGGCATCTTCAACGGCGAGCGCCAGAGCGAGACGTTGTCGCTGAACAAGCAGATGCGGACCGCGAAAGAGTTCCGCGACATCATCATCAAGAGCTCGAACGGCAATTTCGTCCGGCTGTCCGACGTCGCCGACATCGAGGACTCCGTCCGCAACGCTCGCTCGATCGCCTGGTTCAACAAGCAGCCGGCGGTGCTGATCCAGATCACCAAGCAGGGCGACGCCAACGTCATCGACACCGTCGACCGGGTGAAGGCGCTGATCCCGGCGCTGAAGCAATGGATCCCGGCGGGTGTCGATATTTCCACGCTGGTCGATCGCACCAGCACGATCCGCGCCAGCGTGCTCGACATGCAGTGGACGCTGCTGGCAACCGCCGTCCTCGTGATGGTCGTGGTGTTCGTGTTCCTGCGGCGGCTGACGCCGACGATCGCGGCCGGCATCTCCGTGCCGCTGGCGCTGGCCGGAACCTGTGCCGGGATGTGGGTCGCGGGCTTCTCGATCGACAATCTGTCGCTGATGGCGCTGGCGATCTCGGTCGGCTTCGTGGTCGACGACGCCATCGTCATGATCGAGAACATGTACCGCAATCTCGAACATGGCATGCGGCCGCTCCAGGCGGCCCTGGTAGGGGCACGGCAGATCGGGTTCACCGTGGTCTCGATCAGCCTGTCGCTGATCGCGGCTTTCACGCCGCTGATCTTCATGGACGGCATCGTCGGCCGGCTCTTGCGCGAGTTCTCGCTGACGCTGACCTTCGCGATCTTGGTCTCGACGCTGGTGTCGCTGACGGTCACGCCTATGATCTGCGCCCATTACATCCGGCAGACCACGTCGGGGTCCGCAACGCTGTTCGATCGGGTGATCGAAGGTTCGCTGTCGCGCGTGGTCGCGTTTTACGCCCGCAGCTTGCGCACCGTGTTGCAATATCCGCTGCTGACGCTGCTGGTGTTCTTCGCCACCATCGGCCTCACGGTGACGCTCTACATCAAGGTCCCCAAGGGCTATTTCCCGACCGACGATTCCGGCTTCGTCATCGGCGCGACGCGCGCCTCGGCCGACATTTCGTTCCAATCCATGCTCGGCCTGCAGCAGCGGCTCGCCGACATCGTAATGCAGGATCCGGCCGTGGCCGGCATCGGCTCGACGGTCGGCAGCGGAGGCGGGCCGGGGGGAGCGACCTCGAACCGCGGCACGATGTTCATCAGCCTGAAGCCGCCGGAGGAGCGCGACCACGTCTCGACGCAGGTCGTGATCGACCGTCTCAGGCGCGCCCTGTACCCGGTGCCTGGCATCCGCCTGTTCATGTTCGCCGCCCAGGACGTCCGTGCCGGCGGAAGGCAGAGCGATTCCGACTACCAGTACACGCTGACCAGCACCGATCTCAGCCTGCTCCAGAAGTGGGCGCCGATCGTGGCCAAGCGCATGGAGAGCGTCGAGGGCATCACCGATATTTCCAGCGACCGCGATCCCGGCGGGCTTCAGCTCACGCTCTCGATCGACCGCCAGAAGGCCTCGGCGCTCGGCGTCAAGGTCCAGGACATCGACAACGCGCTCAACAATGCATTTTCGCAGCGGCAGATCGGGATCATCTACACCCAGCGCAACCAGTATATGACCGTGCTGGAGATCGACCCGAAATTCCAGGTCGACCCATCCAACCTCGATCGCATCTATGTCGCCGGTGCCAATGACGCGCAGGTGCCGCTATCGGCCGTGGTGCATGCGACGCGCGGGCTCGCTGCGCTGGCGGTCTATCATTCGCAGGCGTTTCCCTCGACCACGGTGTCGTTCAACCTGTTGCCGGACGTGCCGCTTCAGACCGCCACCCAGAACGTGCAGCGCGCGGTCGAGGAGCTGCACATGCCGGAAGGCATTCGCGGCAGTTTCGACGGCAACGCGGGCGATTTCGCCAGGACCAGCGGCCGCCAGCCGCTGCTGATCCTCGGCGCGCTGGTGGCGATGTATATCGTGCTCGGCGTGCTCTATGAGAGCCTCGCCCATCCGCTGACGATCATCTCGACGCTGCCGTCCGCCGGGCTCGGCGCACTGCTCGCCTTGCAGCTCACCAACACGCCGCTGACGGTGATCGCCTTCGTCGGCATCATCCTGTTGATCGGCATCGTCAAGAAGAACGGCATCATGATGGTGGACTTCGCGCTCGATGCCGAGCGCCAGCGCGGCCTGTCCTCGGCGGAGGCGATCTTCGAGGCTTGCCAGGCGCGCTTTCGCCCCATCCTGATGACGACCATGGCGGCGCTGTTCGCCGGCATTCCGCTGGTCATCGCGACCGGTCCGGGCACGGAGCTCCGCCGTCCGCTCGGCATCACCATCATCGGCGGCCTGTTCGTCTCGCAGATCCTGACGCTCTACACGACGCCCGTGATCTACCTGCTGATCGACCGCCTGCGCCGCCGCTCCGAGCCGCGTCCGCTCGCTGCGCCCGCGGAATAGGTTGTTGAACGGCCGTTCGAAGCGTATAGCGGCGGCCATGTCGAACCCCACCGCCGCCGCGCCGGCCGATCCGATCCCCGAATGCCCGCACTGCCAGAAGCCGATGCCGCTGTGCATCTGCGACAGCGTCACGCCGGTTGAAAACCGGCTTTCGCTCCTGATCCTCCAGCATCCGCAGGAGCAGGATAGGGCGCTCGGCACCGCGCGGCTGCTTGCGAAGCATTTCGACGATGCCACGGTGCGGGTCGGCCTGTCCTGGCCGAGCCTGTCCAAGGCGCTGGGGCGGCCGATAGAGAACGCCTCGCACTGGGCGGTGCTCTATCTCGGCTCGGCCCGCGCGGCCGATCTCGAAGCCGAGGGCGAGATTCTGGCGCTCAACCGCAAGGGCGAGGTGGCGGAGAACCAGCGCTCGATCCTCGGCAAGCTCGAAGGCGTGGTGCTGCTCGACGGCACCTGGAGCCAGGCCAAGGCGCTGTGGTGGCGCAACCCCTGGATGCTGAAATGCCAGCGCGTCATCCTCAACCCGGCGAATCCCTCACGCTACGGCCGCCTGCGGAAGGAGCCGCGCAAGGACGGGCTGTCGACCATCGAGGCCGCCGCGACGATCCTGGCCAGTCTTGAGAAGCGTCCGGACATCGCCGAGACGCTGAATGCGAGTTTTGAACGGATGTTGACCCGCTATCGCGAGGTGCAGGCCGAGATGCCGGAACTGGCTCCGAAGCCGGCCCCAAAGGGCGGTCGACGCGACTTCCGCCGCCGCAAGCGGGCCTGACCTCGGCCTTCATCATCCTCCGTACGGTTGATTGCCCGGCGCACGGCGGCCGGATAGAGACCAGCGGCTGATGAGCGGCTATCCTGTCGCAGAATCGGAAAGCCGGAAGCGGAAGGGGCAGTCGAATTCAGCCAGCGGCGAAGGAAATCCTCGCACAGGCGGCGCGGCCCGATCGGTGGGGCACGCTCGCACTGATGGACATTTCGCTGCGTTACCGGCGCACCGTGATCGGCCCGCTCTGGATCACGCTGACGCTGGCAGCAACGATCGCAAGTGTCGGCACGGTCTACGCAGCACTGTTCAAGCAGGACATCGCCGGTTTCCTGCCGCCCTTCGCCGTCGGCCTGATCGTCTGGACCCTGATCGCGACGACGCTCCAGGAAGGCTCAAGCATCTTCGTGGCGTCCGGCCACCTGATCAAGGCCGTGCCGGCGCCGCTGATCGTGCATGTGCTCCAGATGATCGCGCGCAACGTGCTCATCTTCGCGCATCATCTGGTGATCGTGGTGCTGCTCTACATCGTGATGCCCTGGCCGCTGCATTGGAACATGCTGCTGGCGGTGCCCGGCTTTGCGATCCTGCTGTTCGTTCTGCTCGGCGGTTCGGTCGCGCTCGGCATGCTCTGCGCGCGCTTTCGCGATATCGGCACGGCGATCGTCAGCGGCCTGCAATTCATCTTCTTCCTGACGCCGATCATCTGGACCGAGGACGCCCTGCGCGGCACCGCGTTCGACTGGCTGATCCGCGCCAATCCGTTCGCGACGCTGCTCGACCTCGTGCGCAGGCCGCTGCTGTCGCAGCCGACCGATCCGCAACAATGGCTGCTCGGGGTGATCTATGCGATCGTCGTAGCGGTCATCGCCTTCGGCTGCTACGCAAAATACCGCCACCGCGTGGCGTATTGGCTGTGAGGCGCGCATGAGCCTTGCTGCCCACATCGTGCTTCGCAATGTTTCGGTCAACTTTCCGGTGCTGTCGTTCCGCGACCGTTCGCTGCGCAGCCGCTTCGTCAGCGCGGTGACGCTGCGCCGGACGTCGACGGTGCCGCACATCGTCTCCGCGCTCAACGACGTCAGTCTCGACATCCGCGCCGGCGACCGCGTCGCCATCATCGGCGCCAACGGCGCCGGCAAGACCACGCTGCTGCGGGTGCTCGCCGGCATCTATCATCCGACCGCCGGCAGCGTGGACGTGCTTGGCCGCTGCCTGTCGCTGTTCGACCTGTCGGCCGGCTTCGACGAGGAGGCGACAGGTTATGAGAACATCATACGCCGCGGGCTCGTGATCGGCGCGCGGCGCTCCGAGATCGATGCGCGCCGGGCGGAGATCGCCGAGTTCACCGAGCTCGGTGACAGGCTCGATCTGCCGCTGCGCACCTATTCCAGTGGCATGATGCTGCGCCTGATCTTCGCGGTCGCAACCGCCGTGGACGGCGAGATCGTGCTGCTCGACGAATGGATCGGCGTCGGCGATCAGCAATTCCGCCGGAAGGCGCGGCAGCGGCTCGACGAGATCGTGGCCCGTGCCGGCATCCTGGTGCTGGCCTCGCACGACATCGAGCTGATCCAGAGCACCTGTAACCGCGCGATCCTGCTGGAGGAGGGGCGGATCACCGCGGCCGGCCCGACCGATGCGATTCTTGCGAAATATCTCGCCGGTTCCGGCGCGGCAAAGGCGTAAACGCCCGGTCGGGGTTGCCTAAGCCATTGATCCCCTATATTGCTCCGCCCTTACGGGGCCACGTGGCGGAGTGGTTACGCAACGGTCTGCAAAACCGTGTACACCAGTTCAATTCTGGTCGTGGCCTCCATAACAACCTCCTGATATTTCATCATAAATTTTGCTCACCGCGCGTTCCGCGGAGCACGCGGTTGAGGCCTGCCAGGCCGTGTACACCGGGTTTGCCCGGGGCTTGGCGGACACCAGCGATTCAGGCCCGATGGCATAGACTTCGCATCTGCGAAGTGATGCGTCACGAACCCCTGGAGCTGGAGAGCACGTGAGCGACGTCGTCCGATTTGTCCCGAAATCCGAGCTGGAGCGGGCTCGCCTCATTCGCGAGGCCCGTGCGATCTATGACAGCATCTTTCCGCCGGCCGCACCCGACCGGGCGCCGCAGGACGGCGAGGAGCGGGTCAAGACCTGATCGGCGCCGCGCCGTTCCGGCGCATGGCCGATAGCAAAACGCCGGCGGGAGCGGGCGCATCGGTTGACGTTGAAAGTGGCCTCAACCGGCCGCGTACCAGCCGTCCGGAAACGGCAGAAGGGGCCAGGCGCCCTCATTGTCATTGGCGGCTTTGGGCGTTGCGACGTACGACCACGAGCGGGGCACGAATTCCTCCTCCGGCTCGGGCGCGAAATCTTGATAGACCATGGCGTCCCGGACGGCATCCAGCAGCAAGTTGAATTCGGCTTCGCTCATCGCACCCTCGCAGAACGCGGATGGCGCAATGTCGCAAAGCCGGTTTGTTACCCGATTGAGCCGATCGTTCGCATTTTAACGATCCGGCGATCGAACTCTGATTGGTTAGCGATTCCTTAAAATCCCCGCGGAACCGTACGTTCCTCCCGTCCGGCCGCAGTGTGAAAGAGATCACATCCCCCGCGATTTATTTCTCCTACCCCTCGGCACGACACCGGCCAGCGAAGGCCGGGGGCGGGCAAGGCAGACGGGAGACTTGGTCGTGAAGGCAAGGTTCTTACGGTTTGCGAGTGCGAGGAGCCGGGCGCGCCGCGCCTCGACGGTCGGGCTGTTCCTGGCGCTGTTCGCCTCCGCCGCCAATGCGCAGCAGGGAACTCCGGAGCAGCGTCGGGCCTGCACCCCCGACGTCTACCGGCTCTGCGCCGGCGAGATCCCCAACGTCCGCGCCATCACGGCCTGTCTGCGCCGTAACCGCTCAAGCTTGAGCGAGGCTTGCCGCACCGTCTTCGACCTGGCCGGCGGCTGACATAGCCGCCCTGTGGGTTTGTGCGCAGCAAGTGGCTCGTGCGGCCTCGCGAATCCGGCATAGTCGGCCTGTGGATATGCTGCGGACAGGCTGTGGAAAGCGGTGAGATGCTGTGGACGTCGTCCACAGATGCGTCTGCCCCGCGCCTCATTTCCGTCAGCGAACGTCATATCTCTGTCAAATATCCTGACTGATTGATTCTCCAACCGTGCAGATCATTGCGTCGCGCGAGATCATTTGGTTCTCCCGAATTCGGAATTGCGTGCCGCAGGACACCTGACGCACGAACAGTTTTTGTGCAGCGGGCTGCCCAATTCGCGGGCCCCATTCATCCAATTTTTTGTACGCCCGCGGACAAGCTTTCCCGTCCGCACTCCACCTAGGCTCGTTCCCAAGATCTGGAACATGGCCAGTGCCATGACAATTCGAAGGAGCTGGAGATGGAGACACGGGTATTGCCCCTTGCACGGGGGATCGCACGCGCATCATTGCCATGGCGCAAGGTCGCGCTCGGCGCCACCATCGCTTTCGGCTTCGTCGCCGCGGCACCGTTGAGCGCGCAGGCCGCCGCGCCCGCCGCTTGCGCCGCACTCCAGGAGAAATATCCGGACTGGAAGGGCAAGACCCTCGTCAACGCGATCAACCCGCACACGCCGGGCTATGAGACAATCGACCCGAAGGATCCCAGCAAATATATCGGCTTCGACATCGATCTTGGCGAAGCCATCGGCGAATGCCTCGGCTTCAAGCTGACCTACAAGCCGGTGACCTTCGCAGCACTCCTCACAACACTCGCTGCCGGCCAGGCGGACATCGTCATCTCCGACATCTACGCCACCAAGGAGCGCGCCAAGGCCGCCGACTTCATCACATACTCGAAAGTGTTCGACGGCGTGCTGGTCGCCAAGGGCAATCCGAAGGGCATCAACGGCATCAACATGTCGATGTGCGGCACGGCGGCCGCCGAAAACACCGGCTATGTCGAGGTGCCCCTGATCCAGGCCCTGATCCCGGAATGCAAGAAGGCCGGCAAGGCCGAGCCGACAATCCAGCTCTACGACAACAACGCCAACTGCATCCAGGCGATCCTGGCCGGCCGCGCCGACACCTACATCAACGACGTCAACACCGTCGACAGTGCGGTGAAGGCCTATCCGGACAAGCTGGAGAAGGCGATCGCGGTGACGATCCCGTATTCGGTCGGCATCGCCGTCCGGAAGGACAAGCCGAAATTCCGCGACGCCGTGCTGGCCGCACTGATCGAGGTACAGAAGGCCGGCACGCATATGGAGCTTCTGAAGAAGCATGGGCTCGACGTGAACAACTTCAAGGAGCCGGACATTCTGACGGCTGACTGATGTCGCTGTTCCTCCATTACCTGAGCATGCCGTATCTGCTCGAGGGCATCGAGCTCACCCTCGAGGTGACCGCCCTCGGGCTCGGCGGCGGATTGATCCTCGGATTGATCCTCGCCGGCATGCAGCTCTCGCGCTTCTGGCCCCTGGCGGCGATCGCCAGGGCCTACACCGTGATCTTCCGCGGTACGCCGCTGATCCTTCAGATGGTGTTCGCCTACGACGCGTTGCCGCATATCGGCATCAAGCTGCCGGCGGTGCTTGCCGCCGGCCTCGCGCTCGCCTGCAACGAGGCGCCGTTCATCGCCGAGATGCTGCGCGCCGGCGTGCTCGGCGTCGATCGCGGGCAGGTGACGGCCGGACAGGCGCTCGGCATGACGCCGCGGATCCTGATGTGGCGGGTGATCGCGCCGCAAGCGATCCGCACCATGATCCCGGCCTTCGGCAACGAAGCGGTAAGCGCGCTGAAGAATTCCTCGCTGGCGTCCGTCGTCGCAGTCCAGGAGCTGACCTTGCGCTCGACCCAATTGGCGTCCTCGACCTTCGACTTCTTCTCGATCTTCTTCGCCTCTGGCCTCTTGTACCTCGTGCTGACCTTCGCCATCAGCGTCATCCAGTTGTTCGTCGAATGGCTGCTCGATCTCGACCGCGCCAAAGGGCGGGAGCGCAAGCTCGCCGACTATCTGCCCTGGCGCCGCGTCGATCTCGGCACCAAGCTGGAGCTTGCGGAGGCGACCGTCGCCGATCCCGAACCCGCGCAGGCAGAGCTGACCGAAACGCCGCCGCTTGCTCTGACCAGAGAGGAGCGTACGCGGCGTTTCGCGACGATCGCGCGCAACAACATCGCGGTCGAAACCAAGGACCTCACCAAGAGCTACGGCACGCAAAAGGTGCTCAGCGGCCTCGATCTCACCGTTCGCGTCGGCGAAGTGGTCGCGCTGCTCGGCCCCAGCGGCTCGGGCAAGAGCACGCTGCTCCGCTGCATCAACCATCTCGAAAGCTGGGACGGAGGCACCGTGCGCGTCGGCGGCCGCCGCCTCGGCTTTGGCGACGACGGCAAGTTGCTGTCACCGCGGGCGATCGCCAACGAGCGGGCAACCGTCGGTGTCGGCATGGTGTTCCAGCAGTTCAATTTGTTCGCCCATCTGTCGGCACGCGAAAACATCGCCGGGCCTTTGCGCTGGGTCCACGGGATGACCCGCATCGACGCCGACCGTCCCGCCACCGAGCTGCTCGACCGTGTCGGTCTCTCGCATCGCGCCGACGCGCTGCCGCGACATCTCTCCGGCGGTCAGCAGCAGCGCGTCGCCATCGCCCGCGCGCTGGCGCCCAACCCAAGCGTGCTGCTTTTGGACGAGCCAACCTCGGCGCTCGATCCCGAGCTCGTCAACGAGGTGCTGGAAGTGATCCGGCGGCTCGCCATCGACGACGGCCTCACCATGATCATCTCGACGCACCAGATCCGCTTTGCCGATGAAGTCGCCGACCGCGTCGCTTTCCTGAGCGGCGGCGCGATCATCGAGGAGGGGCCGGCGCACGAGGTGCTCACCAATCCCCGCAATCCGCTGACGGCGCGTTTCCTCAGCGTGATGGAAGCCGACAAGACTCCGGAGGCGGTGCGATGAGCGCTGCCTTCGTAAGGTTCAAGACTCCCGAAGAGGCCATCTCATGAAGCATTTCACGCTGCCGGTTTCGCCGAAGACCGTCCACTGGGGCTATTTCTCCAAAAAGGTGACGCCGGCCCTGACATTGCGCTCTGGGGATCGCGCCACCATCGAGACGCTGACCCATCATGCCAATGACGATTACGAGCGCATGATCCAGGGCGATCCCGGCGCCGAGAGCGTGTTCCAGTGGACGCGCGAGCACAAGGCGGTCGCGCGCCGCGGCTCGGGCCCGGTCGAAGGCCCTTTCATCCGTGGCGCGGGCGAGGGGATCGGCGTGCATCTCCTCACCGGACCGGTCGCGATCGAAGGCGCCGAGCCCGGTGACATCCTGGAAGTGCGCATCCTCGATATCAGGCCGCGGCCGAGCTGCAGCGCCTGCCACGTCGGCCGCTGCTTCGGCTCCAACGTCGCCGCAAACTGGGGCTTTCACTATCACGACCTGATCGAGGAGCCGAAGCCGCGGGAGGTCGTCACCATCTTCGAGCTCGACACCTCGGGCGAGCCCTATGCGAAAGCGGTCTACAACTACGTCTGGACACCGCAGACCGACCCCGACGGCATCGTGCATCCCACCATCGACTATCCCGGCGTGCGTGTCGATCACGACACCGTCAGGAAGCGCGAAAACATTCTGTCGAGCGTGAGGGTGCCCACGCGTCTGCATTTTGGCACCATGGGCCTCGCGCCGTCGGAAGCCGATTTCGTCAGCTCGATCCCGCCGAGCTACACCGGTGGCAACATCGACGACTGGCGCATCGGCAAGGGCGCGCGGATGTTCTATCCGGTCGCAGTCCCCGGCGCCTATTTCTCGGTCGGCGATCCCCACGCCGCGCAAGGCGACAGCGAGCTCGGCGGCACCGCAATCGAGACCTCGCTCACCGGCGATTTCGAGTTCATCCTGCACAAGGAGGCTGATCTGGCCGGCACCAACCTGGAGGGCCTCGACCATCCGATGCTGGAGACCGATCAGGCCTGGTCGTTCTACGGCTTCACGTATCCGAACTATCTCGCCGCACTCGGCGCCGATGCGCAAACCGAGATTGCCAACCACTCGAGCCTCGACCGTGCGATGCGCGATGCGTTCAGAAAACTCCGGCGGTTCCTGATGACCGTGCACGGTCTCAGCGAGGACGAGGCGATCTCGCTGCTGTCGGTCGGCGCCGATTTCGGCGTCACCCAGGTCGTCGACGCCAATTGGGGCGTCCACGGCACGATCCGCAAGAACATCTTTCGCTGCGATTGATGCCCCGTAGCCCGGATGGAGCGAAGCGCAATCCGGGACAGCATCAATGGTGGCCCGAATCCCGGATTACGCTTCGCTCCATCCGGGCTACACAGCGTGCTTGATGCAGCAATTGGGCTCTAACACTCTGAAGGAAATTCCATTTCTCGGATGAACGCTTGACCACCGAACCTCATTTGCGGCCCGTTGCTGCGACGGATGACCGCGTTCGTCTGGCACAGAGGTTGCTTCGATCAACTGCAATCTGGGTTGATCCGATGAGCTTCCGGCCGTTCACGAGCGAGTCCTACGCGCAAGACGACCGCCCCGAAGCCTGGCGGGACGTGCTGGCGGCGGTCGGCCTGCAACCGGCGACCGGCCATTCCTTCTTTGACGGACATGCAACCGCATCGCATCGCCATGCCCCAGGTGTTGCGCTGACGCGCATGGCCGCTGGCGCGCAAAGCGTCGCGCCTCTTTCGCAACCGAATGAAGACCTTCCGATCGCGCTGATGCCGGTCGAGGACGGCATGGTGCTGAAGAGTGCCGGCGGCCACCGCATCGTTCCGGTCGGCCATCTCGTGCTGCTGCCACGGAGCGGGGACTGGAGCATCGTGTTCCAGCGTGACATGCGGGCCATCGTGCTGTCGGTGACCTCGGAAGCGCTGCACGGACGCCTCTCGGGCAAGCCGCGGCTCGGCGAGCCCCGCGTGGTTTCACCCAGCGGCTTTGCCGATGTGTTCTCGCGTCTGCTGGACGCGACCGCGCGCACGCTCGACATGCTGAGCGATGCCGAATGGAATTCGGTCGCGCAGTCGCTCGTTGATCTGCTCCTGACGCTCGCGCATCAACTGACGGCCTCGACGTCCGATGCCGGATCGAGTGCGACGCAGGCCGCACTGCTGCATCGCATCTGCCAGACCATCGAGCGGCGGCTCGACGATCCCGAACTGGCGCCGGCGCGCGTCGCGCAGGCCCAGGGGATTTCCGAGCGCTACCTGCAAAAACTGTTCGAGACGGTCGGCGACAATTTCACCCATTACGTCCGGGAGCGCCGCCTCCAGCGTGCGTGGGCCGATCTGTCCAATCCGACCGAGGCGCATCGTTCGATCTCTGAGATCGCTTATGCCTACGGCTTTGGCGATTCCGCACATTTCAGTCGCGCTTTCCGTCATCGCTTCGGCCTGCCGCCGCGCGAGTTTCGCCAGCAAGAGGCGGAGCGGGCGACCTTGCAGCACGGCATTGCCGGCCAGCGCGGCTGGCCGCAGGAGGCGCTGGCGCAGCTCCGCGTGCATTCGAGCGTCGAGGCACGCAGCACCGTTGCGTGTGCCGGCACCGAGGATCGGACGACCACGGAACGCGGGCATCACCATCTCCCGGTCGAGGCCAGCCGCGTCCATTGGGGCTATTTCAGCCGCTCGTTATCGCCGCAAATCGAGATCGCCTCGGGCGACACCATCACCATCGAGACGCTGACGCAGCACGCCTCCGACGCGCCCGAGATGATGATCGCGGGCGATGCCGGTGCTGAAAGCGTGTTCGGCTGGACACGGGACAAGAAGAACGTCGATCGTCGGGGCGCTGGTCCGATGGACGCGAGTGTGTTCGGCCGCGGCGCCGGCGAAGGATTTGGCGTGCACATCTGCACGGGGCCGGTCGCGGTGAAGGATGCCCAGCCCGGCGACGTGCTGGAGGTGCGCATCCTCGACATCGTGCCGCGTGCGAGCCGCAATCCGAACCATGCCGGCCGCGTGTTCGGCTCCTCGGTCGCGGCCTGGTGGGGCTATCACTACAACGAGTTTCTCGGCGGTCCCAAGCCGCGCGAGGTCGTCACCATCTACGAGATCTTCGCCGATCCCGAGGAGCCGCACGCCCGGGCGCTTTATTCCTATCGCTGGGAGCCGCAGACCGACCCCTTCGGCGTTGTGCACGCCACCTACGACTATCCCGGCGTCCCCGTCGCGCCCGCCACGGTGAAGCGCCGGCATGCCGTACTCGATGGCATCCGCATTCCCCTGAGGCCGCATTTCGGCGTGATCGCGGTGGCGCCGCGCGAGGTCGATTTCGTCGACTCCGTGCCGCCGTCCTATTTCGGCGGCAATCTCGACAATTGGCGGCTGGGGAAGGGGTCTACCGTCTATCTTCCGGTTTCGGTGCCCGGCGCGCTGCTCTCGGTCGGCGATTCCCATGCCACGCAGGGCGACGGCGAGCTCAGCGGCACCGCGATCGAATGTTCGATGACAGGGACGTTCGAGGTGATCCTGCACAAGAAGGCCGAACTGGCCGGCCAGCCCTTTGCCGATCTCTCTTATCCCCTGATCGAGACCGAGACCGACTGGGTGTTGACCGGGTTCAGCCATCCCAACTATCTCGCCGAGTTCGGCGCGCAGGGCCAAAGCGAAGTCTACACAAAATCCTCGCTCGACCTCGCTATGAAGGATGCGTTCCGGAAAATGCGGCGCTTCCTGATGAACGTCAAAGGCCTCAGCGAGGACGAGGCGATCGCGCTGATGTCGGCCGCCGTCGATTTTGGCGTCACCCAGGTCGTCGACGGTAATTGGGGCGTGCACGCCATCCTCAGCAAGCGCCTGTTTCGGGACGCGACTTAACAAGGACATCTCAAGTGAAATTCCACATGATCAGCGGCGGACCGAAGCCGGTCGCGCCCTTCAGCCACGCCGTCGAGACCGAGGGGTTTGTCTTCGTCACCGGCCAGATGCCGGACACGCCGCAGGCGCCGGGTGTGCTGCCCGACGGCATAGAGGCGCAGACGCGGGCCGTGATGGAGAATTTGAAGGTGGTGCTTGCCGGCCTCGATCTCGGCCTCGAGCACGTCGTGATGACGCGGATTTATCTGACGCGTTTCAAGGAAGACTACGCCTCAATGAACGAGACCTATCGCAGCTTCTTTCCGCCGGATCGTTTGCCGGCTCGCACGTGTGTCGGCGTCACCGGGCTCGCCTATGATGCGCTGATCGAGATCGACCTGGTGTGCCGGCGGCCGTGAGGCGATGCTGTAGCCCGGATGGAGCGCAGCGAAATCCGGGATGCGCCCAGCGGACACAGGGGCCCCGGATTACGCTGGCTCCATCCGGGCTATAAAAATGGAAGTGTCGGGACATCGACCAGCCGATTAACAGTCGGATGGTCGGCGGCAACGTTGACCAGTGCGGTTTCCCTTGGGTTCGCCTAAAATTGCAACCCGCGCGTGCAAGTAGTCTTGATCGGCGGTGATCCAGGAGTGATCCGCCGCCTTGAACGCACCAATGGCCGCCAGCGACCAATCCATGGAGTGCCCAAGGATCAGTGACTTCCTCTTCCTAAAGCACCAAATTGGTGCTTTAGTGCTTTCGATGAGCCCGTCGCCCCGAAACGCGCCGTCCGCGCTGCGTTACAGGCTTGCCCCCGACCCGGCCGCCAAGGCCGCCATGGAGGCGACGTTCAGGGCCTATGACCGCATGATGGAGATCCTGGACGAGGTGGCGCGGAGCCATAACGTCGGCTCCAATGTCGTCCTGCTCCATGCCCATGCCTATGAGCCGATCCGGAAAGAAACCGCACTGCCGTCGCGCCTGGTGACGCTGGGTCTGCGCGACCGCGCCGATTATCGCGCGGCGCAGGGCCGCCGCCTGCCGCTCGACGACAAGCTCGTCAAGATCAAGGGCCCCGCCACCATTTCGATTGCGACCGTGCAGGGGCGCTTCAGCGTGCCCTTCGACTATGCCGGCTATGCCGAGGGTTGGGGCCAGAGCGCGCCCGCGCACCTCATCCGCACCGACGACGGCTTTGAAGTTCATTACGGTGTCACGCCGAACAATCTGCCAGAGGAGGAGAACGCTATGGATACCATCGCTGCTGCCCCTGACAATTTCCTGTCCCGGGTCGGGCGCCTGATTGCCGGGATCGCCTACGACGCGATCGAGCAGGCGGAAGGCAAGAACAAGCTCAAAGTGGTTGGCCAGGCCATCCGCGAGATCGAGCGTGCGGAAAGCGAGGCGCGCGATGCGCTCGCGGCCGCGCGCGCCGAGGAATACCGCCTCAATGCGCGCCGCACCGAGATCGAACGCGAGATGACCGATCTCACGCCCGAGATCGAGGGTGCGATCGCGGATAGCCGCGACGATCTCGCCCGCGCCGGCATTGCGCGGCAGATGGACCTCGAGGCGCAGCTCGAGGTGCTTTCCCGGGCCATCGACGAGAATAACGAGAAGATCGAACAGTGCGTGACGTCGCTGCGCGCCGTGCTGTCAGCATTGCAAGATGCCGAGCAGCGCCGCGCCGATCTCGAAAAGAGCGAGGCTCACGCAAGCCATCAGGCCACGACGTCGCCCCGGAAGTCCGGGGGTGCCTCGGCGGCAGCGAAGGCCTTGCGCGCGGGCAGGGCGGTGGCGCGCGCCACCGGCGTTCCGGCAGCCATCCCGTATTCAAGCGACATCGACGAGCTCAGCACGTTGCATCGCGACAAGGAGATTGCAGCGAGGCTGGCGCGGTTGAAGTCGCGCTCCTGAGTAATGTGTCATGAGCGCTCTGCTCGAACACGTGATGTCGCCGGAGGTCAGGCCGTTCGCGATCGCGGCGGCCATGATCCTCATCGTCGGCTCGATCGAGGTGGTCTCGATGCTGGTCGGGGCCTCGCTCAGCGAGATGCTCGGCACCAACATCGATTTCGGTCACCCCAGCGACAATGGCGTGATCAACGCCATCTCCTGGATCAATGTCGGCGGCGTGCCGCTCTTGATCTTCCTGCTGCTGCTGCTGCTCGGCGCCTTCTCCATCACCGGCTTCCTGATCCAGGACATCGCGCGGATGGTGGCCGGTCCCTTGCCGGCAACGCTCGCCTCGGTCGGAGCGGTCGCCGTCTCGATTCCGCTGGTCCGCGCAGCAAGCAGGGGCATCGCGCGGGTCATTCCCAAGGATGAAAGCTATGCCGTCGGCCTCGGCGATCTCGTCGGCCGCGTCGGCGAGGTCGTGATCGGCCCGCTCGATCAGGGGCCGCCGGGCCGCGTCAGCGTCGCCGACATCCACGGCAACCGCCATTTCGTCTGGGCGGTCGCCGCACCGTCGTCATCGCCCCTGCCGCAGGGAACGATGGTCCTGCTGGTCGATCGCGACGGCACCCGTTTCGTCGCGGTGAAGGCCGACGATGAACTGAAACCTTCCAAGCCGACTCTAAGCAGCTGACAAGTCATTTATCGGAGAAAGTCATGTTCGATATCGCAGTCCCGGCCATGATCGGCGTCGCGCTGATCGTCGTCCTCGGGATCGTCTTCACCATCCTCTACAAGCGCGCCACTCGCGACGAGGCCTTCGTGCGTACCGGCCTCGGCGGCAAGAAGGTCGTGCTCGACGGCGGCGCCATGATCCTGCCGATCTTCCACTCCTACGCCAGCGTCAACCTGAAGACGCTGCGGCTCACCGTCGAGCGCAAGGAGCGGGAATCCCTGATCACCAAGGACCGCCTGCGCGTCGACATCGTCGCCGAGTTCTACGTGCGCGTCCGTCCTGACGATGAGAGCATTGCGCTCGCCAGCCAGACGCTGGGCGCGCTGACGAATGACGCCGAAGCCCTGCGTAACCAGGTCGAGGCAAAATTCGTAGACGGCCTGCGGTCGGTGGCGGCCACCATGTCCATCCTGGAGTTGCAGGAGAAGCGCAGCGACTTCGTCAAGCATGTGCAGGCGACCGTGGAATCGGACGTAAAATCCAACGGTCTCGAGCTTGAATCGGTGTCGCTGACCAAGCTCGACCAGACGGATGTGAAATTCTTCAATCCGGAAAACTTCTTCGACGCCGAAGGTCTGACCCAGCTGAAGACCGTCACTGAGACACGCCGGCGCGACCGCAACTCGATCGTGCGCGACAACGAGGTGGCGATTGCGCAAAAGGACCTCGAGGCTCGGCAGCAGACCCTGACCATCGAGCGCACCAAGAAGGAGGCCGAGCTCTCGCAGGAGCGCGACATCGCCAACAAGACCGCGAGCACCCGCGCCGAGGTCGCGACCGCAACCCAGACCGCGCGTCTGACCGAGGAGAACGCCCGCATCGATACCGACCACGCCGTTGCCGAGAAGGAGGCCGGCGCCAAGCAGGTCAAGGAAACCGCGGTCATCGAGTCGGATCTCGCCATCAACAAGCGCAAGACCGACGCGCAGCGCGAAATCCAGATCGCCACGCAGGAGAACGAGATCCAGATCGCGGCCAAGAGCAAGCAGACCTCGGAAGCCGTCGCCGACGCCAAGACCGCCGAGGCGCTCGCCGTCTCCGCGGAGGAAAAGGTCGTGACCGCACGCGCGGTCGAGGTCGCCGATCGCGCCCGTCTCACCCAGGTGCTCGCCGCGCGCACCGAGGCCGAGCGCAAGTCGACCGAGCTGATCGTCGCGGCCGAGGCCGAAAAGAAGGCCTCGCTCGATCGCGCCGAGGCCGTCAAGACGCTGGCCACCGCGGAAGCCGAGTCCAACAAGATCAAGGCTGTCGGCGTCAGGAATATCGGCGAGGCCGAAGCCGCGATCATCACGCTCAAGAACGAGGCGCAGAACAAGCTCGGCGCCAACGTCATCGACTTCGAACTCGCCAAGAAGCGGATCGAGACCATGCCCTCGGCGCTGGCCGAGATGGTGAAGCCGATCGGCAATCTCAAGGACGTCCGCATCCTGCACACCGGCGGCGCGTTCGGCGGCAATGGCACCGGCGGCGGCAATGTCGGCTTCGGCGAAGGGCTTGCGGGCGAGCTCCTCAAGGTGCACGCGCTGCGCCCGATGATCGACGAGATCCTGCGCCAGAGCGGGTTTGCGCCGGGCGAGGATCCCGTGAAAGCGCTGGTCGGCGCCGTGACGGGAAAGAGCAACGGCGCCGCAGTGCCGGCGCCCGTGCCGGAGAAAACAAACACCGCCGATCTATGAACGCCGGTTCATTGCTGCGGAGAATTCGAATCGATATGAACTGCCCGTGCGCGTCTCGCGTCGCGCACGCTCCGGAGCGTCGATCGATCGCGTGTTGAACCGCTCGATCGCGCTCCGGGTGAATTCTTCGAGGCAACGCCATTTGTTGCCGCGGTGCCTGCGCGGATCGACGTCAGGCACCGGAGCCTCTTTCGATCGGGGGAATTTCACATGAAGTATTTTCTGTCCGGACTGATCGCGATCGGTCTTACGATCGCCGCTACGCCGTCGTTCGCGGCCGACGCCCGCAACGTCACCGTCGTCAACGAGACCGGCTATGCCATCAAATTCCTGGGCTTCAACGCGCCGGACGACGGCCTGGACGAATGGGAGAACGAGCTCGACAAGGTTTTGCAGAACCAGGCGAGCACCTATGTCGAGTTCGAAGAGGACGACGAGGGATGTGTCTGGAACATCCGCGTCGACTGGCAGAACTATGACGAATCCGTGCTCTGGAAGAACGTCAACCTCTGCAAGATCACCGCGCTTCGGCTGCGCTACGACTCCGGAACCAAGACCACGTCCTTCGTCGCCGAATAGTTTGACCTGACGGGAGCCCGGGGAGGGGCGGCGGCCCTACCTCGGCGCATTGTGCAGGATCGCGAATTCGTCCTTTGCAAGCGCAAGCGGCTTTGTTATACGCAGCCGCGCGCGAACGACTGGTTCGCCTTTTCCTCGGTAGCTCAGCGGTAGAGCATCCGACTGTTAATCGGATGGTCGCTGGTTCGAATCCAGCCCGGGGAGCCATCAGGCTGTTTCCAAGCCTCTTCAAACGCACCAAGATTCAACAAAGATTGCGGATAAGCTCTGGAAAAATCAGGGCTTTTTGCTGTCCTCTTCTGTTCTATCTCGTCCATCCGTGTTCGTCGCCATTCGGCACGTTTGGGGGTACTTTGTGGGGTACGGTCTTGTCCCCCCGCGAGACCCCTCCAGGATACCCCCAAATTCGATGTCATCCGATGCGGAATCGGATGGTCACTCAATCGCGGGGGGGGGGGGGGCCATGAGGTTCCGGAACGCGCTTTCTGATGCCGCCATTCGCGAGGCCAAGGCCGAATCGACGGACCTGAAATTGGCCGATGGCGGTGGCCTGTTCCTGCTGGTCGCCAATCACGCTTCCGCCCGGATACCATCGAGCCAGCCTAACGCTGAGCGCCCACAAGCATCAGACTAGCGTCTCCGCCAGCGCCAGATAGAGGGCGAACAGAAAGCCGCCGACCGTGGGCAGGACGACCAGCGAGCCGCCTTCCGCGAGGGCGACGGGGATCATGGCGTGGGCGACCAGTGCGAGCACGGCACCGCCGGCGACCGCTTGGGCGAAGATCGCCGCCAGGGCCTCGGTATTTCCAATGAACGCTTTTCCGGCTGCGGCGGCGAGAATTCCGGCGATGAGGACGGTCGACCAAAGGCCGTAGATTGCGGCGTTACGGTACCCGGCCTTGGTCAGCATCGAGGCGCTGGCGGCAGCTTCCGGAATGCCGCCGAGGAACATGCCGAGCATCAGGGTCAGGGACAAATTGCCGAAGCTCGTGAACTTGGCGCCGATGACCAGGCAGCCGGGGATGGTATCGAGGATGTTGCCGAGCACGATGGCCATGCCGGCGCCTTTGGCTGTCGTGGTCAGCAGTTCGCCGGCCTCATGGCGATTGAGGTCCAGGCTGCCGCTGGCGACCTTGGCCCAGATCGTGGCATCAGTGCCGCCCTTGCTGAGATTGCTGATCGCACGCTGATGGCTGATCCGCGTGACGGCCCCGGCGAGACGAGGATCGCTGGCGACAAGCCGTTGGAAATCGGCCTTGGCGATCACAAGCAACTCGGTGTCCTCCGTGGCGCGTATGGTCGCAGTGCGCGGGCCGCCGCTGAGCAGTGCCATTTCTCCGAACGCGTGTCCCTCGCCGAGCACCGCGAGCGGCGCGCTGCGGGTATCCGCTGTCGCGCCGTTCAGAACTTCCACCTTGCCTTGCGCCACGATGTACAGCGCGTCGGCTTCGTCGCCGGCGCGGAACAGGATTTCTCTGTTCGCCAGCCTCTTTCCGCTGATGCTCTCCAGGATCGGCTCGATGTCCTCTGGCGGCAGATGCCGCATCAAGTCGGAGCTGGACAGAAGCCGGATGCGCTCGCTGGTGTCCGCATGCTTGCGCGCCAGCGCAAACTCACGGAACTGCGTCACGTAACGAACGGCCGCGCCTCTCTTCTCCAGGAACAGCGAGGCGAAATAGTAGATGACCGCACCGGCCGCGAATCCCGTGCTGACGAAGGCCCACGCGGTTCGGGCACTGAAGCCTTGATGATGGAGCGATTGCGCGCCTTCATAGGCCAACTCGATCGCAAGCGCGGAGATCAGCGAGCCGGCGGCAAAGGCGAGCAGGCAGGCTAGGGGACGCTTTGAAAAGGGGGCGTGAAGTCCGATCGCCGCGCCGATCAGGGGGGAGGACGTTGTCACCAGGCCCAACAAGGCGGCCATGGCGAGGTAGTAGGGCGACGTCATAAAGCTCCCAATACATCGCGATCGTTCGCCGCAACGTGCCTGCTGCAGCATGATGACGTGCTGGATGTAGGAAAGCGAGAGCGCCTGCGGCGTCGCCGCATAGGAAGCTCATATAGACGGAATCAGCCGCAGCTCCGCGTTTCAGGCCGCCCGTTTCATCTGGGCAGAATCCTGCCGGTAGGCGGACATCACGAAGCCCTGACGGCATCTGACCCCGGCCTCGATTCGGAAGCCGAGCTGTTCGAGCTTCTTGCGGACCTTGAGCGCGAAGCCCGCCTCGTTCGACTTGATCAGCACCGCGATTGCAGCGGTCGTGCCGAGAGATGGTGCGATCTGGGACAGCGCCAACTCGAACTCACTGAACATGTCTTGCACGGTGATGAGGCCGACGGAAAAGGCCGGCTTGCGCAAGAAGATGGAGGGCATTCCAATTCGGGTGAAGCCGCGCTGGCGCAGCGCCTGATAGAGTTCGGCGCTACCACGGCCCGCGACGATCGCGCGATTGAGATTCGACAGATGGGTGAGCGAGATCATGGTCTCGACCACTTGATCGCGATCGGTGAAGGGAGCGGGGTGGAGCACGAAGATACTCCTTACAGTGGGTGCGCGGGCGCACTGGAACGAGAATTTGCCCTGAATGGCGCGACCAATATCGTTCGCGGCCAGTATGATTTCGAGGGGACAGGCAGGCTTATCTCATAGGAACGGCATAGGATCGGGACGAGGTTGAGGCGCGGTCAACGTTCGTTGCGCATGTAGGCGCTTCGTGCCGTCACCGATCTCAGGTCGGGCTCCGCACTGCTGCCTGCACCAGGACGGTTGATCGTTGCCTCCGACAGGCGATGGATGATGTGCGCGACGGCGGCCGTCACCAGGATGAGAAGCCAAGAGCGCCGCCCAAAGGTCGACGAGAAGGCTTACAAGGCCGCGCTGGACAGGATTCCGGTGCCTGACGAGAAGTACGATCCCTGGGGCGGCGCCCGCGCCACTGATGCGGCAAAGGCGTCCAAGAAGAAGAACTAGCGCACCGCCGGCCGACGACCGTTTGCCAGCATTGCGACGACCGTCATGGCCGCCAAACGTCTGCCGTTGCTCGCGACGGCAACTGATGAACTCCGGCTCTCGGGCTGTCGTGCCCACTATGCGGCGCCTATATGAGCGGACGCCGGGCTATCTCGATTTCCTATCCGATCACCCACATCATGCTTCCCTGCGATATCCGTTCGTGGAGGCCAGGATGGCGAGGTGGCGATTTCCATCGCGGCCGGTCTGCCTCGAGGATCGAACCAATTCATTCCGGATTGACCCGCGATCTCACTCCCAAGAGTGCGAACGCGGGTATCGGCGGCGTCTGGCGAATCTTCGGGGGCAATATGGCAAGGGAATCGTTCGCTAGGCTGATGCTACTCACTTATCGCGCCCTTGAGGTGCTGATGACGTTCCTGTTTCCGGCCTGGTACGGACCGTCCGCCAGATACCGGCCGGAAAATCACTACATGCGCGGCCCAGGGCCGAAATGGCGTGCGAAATATCTGGCCGAGTCTGTCTCTCCCCCCACGCGGTCGATCACCTCTTCGCGCCCTCGACGGGAATGATCGCGCGCTCATGGCTGACCCGCGGCACTGCCTCAACCAGCCGCCGATCGGAAAATCAAATACCTGACAGTCTAGGCGGCGGCGCGCTTCGCGCGACGTTGAATCTGCCTTTCATGCGCACACATGTGGATGGAGTTGTTGTATGCTCGGTTAGCCATCAGCGCTGCGAGCGCACTCTGACGGGCTTGCTTTTCGGCCGACGCGTGTCGCCTGCCAGGCGGGAGTTCAAGTGGTGACGGATGTTGAATCGAAGCTGCCGCAGGACATCACGCCGGCGCCTGATGCCGAGCCCCTTCTGGGGCCGGTAGCATCCGAACTGGCGCGCTACCTTGCTTCAATCGCCATGACCGCCGCCGCGACGGTCATCGCTGTCGGTATTGACAGCAGCGTCACTATCCCCAACCTGTCGCTTATCTTCGTACTTCCAGTGATCATCGCAGGGGTGAGTCTCGGCCTCGGTCCGTCACTCTGTTCGGCGACACTAGGTGCTCTGGCATTCAATTTCTTCCTGACCGAGCCCCGCTACTCATTGGCGGTCGATGACCCCGCGAACATCTGGGCGATTGGGCTGCTGTTCGTCGTCGGGGTCATCGTGAGTGCAGTTGCCTTCACCTCCCAGCAGAGGGCGACCGAAGCGAGGCTGTCAAGAAGGCGCGCGACCTTGCTGCAAGGCTATTGCCGTGATGTCGTCGCGGCCGACAATACGAAGACGATCGTCTCGGTTACGTCCCGGGCACTGGCCACGCTCTTCCAGGTTCCCGTCATCGTGATGCTCGTTACGGAGGGCAGGGTGGTTTCCCTCGAGCAAGTCGGAGACGTGGAGCCGCAGGAGGCCGAGTTGGAGGCGGCACGATCGTCCCTGGCGACTGGAACTGTCATACGCAGTGGCATCTACCCCAATCTGGCCTCCCGCTTTGATTTCTGGCCCGTGGAGACGGACGAAGGCAGGAATGCCGTCGTTGGACTCGCATTCGACCCTGATGATCGCCCTTCGTCACCGGATGCGCAGATCGACGTCGTTGTGCGCATCTTAGCCTTGGTGCTTGACCGTCAACATGCGCGGGTCAAACGCGATGCCCGACCGTCAGATTGAATCCGAACCATCCCGCGCTCCAAGCCTGCAACAAAATGAAGGCAGGCGATCTAAGGTGACGGGGTGGTGCACACCGCTCGACAAGTTTGGAGGAAGCTCGTTGTGAGCGTCGTAGCAGCCCATTTGTATCGTCATGGCAAGAAGGCAAAAGCCGTTTCATTGGACGAGCCTATCGATTGCAAGGGCAAATCCGAGTTTGTCTGGATCGGGTTATTCGAGCCTCCGGAACGAGAGCTTGAACAGCTCGAGAAGAACTATGGGCTTCATCCTCTTGCGATTGAAGATGCGCTGAAAGCGAACCAATTGCCGAAGGTCGACGTTTATGGCGACCAGCTGTTTGTGATGACACGCACCGCCCATCTCGAGCATGACCGCATCGCCTATGGGGAAACCGCAATTTTCGTCGGGAAGAATTTCATCATCACGGTTCGGCATGGCTCGGCGCGCGCGCATAGCAATCTCCGCGCCCAGCTCGAAGCAGCCCCCAGCCTGCTGGGCTATGGCCCCGACTACGTTCTCCATGCCATCCTCGACTTTATCGTCGACGGCTATCTTCCGGTGGTCGAGACGATCGAGGAACGCGTTCTCAACATGGAGCAAAGCGCTCTCGACAGCTTTCTTAGCCGCGCGGACGTCAAACGGCTCTTCGGGCTTCGCCAAGAGCTGATCCGCTTCCAGCGAATTATCGGCCCGATGACGGAGGTCTGTGGCCGGCTCGTGCACCTCGAGACGCCGTGTCTTGACTCCAACGCTCGTCCTTATTTCCAGGACGTCCTGGACCATGTGCGGCGCGTCGAAGCGATGGTGAACTCCCTGCGAGATGTTCTGACGTCGGTTTTTGAGGTGAGCAATCTATTGGAGCAGCAGCGTCAGGGCGTGATCACGCGGCAGTTGGCCGCCTGGGCCGCCATACTGGCCGTGCCCACCGCGATCGCCGGAATCTACGGCATGAACTTCGAAAATATGCCCGAGCTGAAGACGCAATACGGCTATTTTGTCGTCGTGGGCGTTATCATCCTGCTTTGCACAGTGCTGTACCTGCGTTTCAAACGCGCCCGATGGCTCTGATTCTTTAGAGCGGCCGAGTATGTCGGGCGGGCGAGGGGGAGGCTTGTGGCTGCGGGGAGCCAAAATCCAGCAAACTCAAAGCTTTGCTTGCGTTGTAATTGCTTAACACACCCCGCGGCCGCCGCGTTGGGCCCGGTGCACGGCTGGGCAGTCGGCCGGCTGAGAGGGAATCGGTCGGACCATAGCTGTCCCCCGGCACAGCCGAACCAGGCGCCTATAATTCATGCTCAGAGGGTTGAACCCTCAGGCGAGGGACAGTTCGTCCTCCCAGGGTCTGCGACGGACGTTCCCCGAACATCGCATGGTAATACTGCGAGAACCGCCCGAGCTCGTAGAAGCCCTGCTGCATGGCGACAGCGGCCACGGTCGTCGAGCCGGGAACGCTCTCATGCAGAATGGAATGTACGGCGCACAGCCGCTTGTGCCTGAGGAAGCTGACCGGGCCCAAGCCGAACACCTCCTGGAACGCGCGATGGAGGGTGCGGCGCGACACCCCGAGAGCGGCGCAGATCTCCGAGACATGCACCGGGCGCGTGCCGGCCTCGTCGAGATACTCCTCGACCCGGCGGATCAGCCGCCTTGCCGAAGGCAGCCAGCCGGTGTCGTCGGGCGGTAGCGACGACATCACGTTGGCCGCCATGCATTCGACGATCGATCGCCTCCAGAAATCGGCGGTCGAGGGCGTCAGGCCGCTCCTGTAGGTGCGCAGATGTGACATGATCCGGACCAGACGATGGGCGGCGATCGCGCCGCTATTGGGGTCCGCCCGGAAATGGTCGCGCCTGCGCCAGGTGTCGGGATTGCTCAGCCTCGCTTCGCCGCCGAACAGCGATGCGACCTCGTTGATGTCGAAGCGCATGGCGGCGTAAGCGGATGCACCGTGAAAGATTCCGTCATGCTCGAGCAGCGGCGGAATCACGAGCACGTCGTTGAGACGCATGTCGAAGGACCAGTGGGTGACGCGCTCTTCGGCCGCGAGCA
Organism: Bradyrhizobium sp. Mp27; assembly: GCF_029953005.1. Classification (NCBI taxonomy): domain Bacteria; kingdom Pseudomonadati; phylum Pseudomonadota; class Alphaproteobacteria; order Hyphomicrobiales; family Nitrobacteraceae; genus Bradyrhizobium; species Bradyrhizobium sp. Mp27. The sequence goes on from NZ_JASAUS010000006.1 coordinate 88,949, forward strand.
GCATCCCGATGATCAGCTTGTCGTCGCTGGAGACACGCTGCGTACGCATGCCGACGCTGAAGGTGCCGATGCTGAGCGAGAAATCGCCGATGCCGACATGGGACAGCGATCCGCGCAATCGCCCGCGCCCGAGCTGCATGACATCGACGTGCGAGCCGTGAACGGCCTGGTGAAGACCTTCGAAACCGTCGAGCTTACGCGAATCAACCAGAAGGAATTGGCCCATGGCTGCACCCTGTTACTCAAGCGCGACAATTCTGCGGCAGGCGGCGGCCGAATACCACCACAACGCGAAGTGGGTACGACAAGCCGAGTTCGCGCTTTGAGGTAAATTATCACCGATTTTAACGCGAGCTGTGCACCACATGACGCTGTGAATTGAGGAATTTGCGACATGTGTCGTTAAGCCTCACCGATCGGCGCGACGTCTTGGCACAAACTGCACATCACGGGCATCCAATCTTCGGATACCATTTGCAACCTAGGCGATACCGGCGACGATCGCTCTGCGAACCGCGGGGTGGGGCAGGCGGTATAGTGTTGCCGCGCACTCGAAGAATGTTCGCAAAAGAGGGAGAGATGCTGACGCAAGTCTACGACACCCATCTCGCACCCTCGGCGCCAAGAAGAGGGGACCAGACAATGCGTCCAGAATGCCGGGCAATCTACTCCCGTCGACGCCTGCTGAAGTCCGCGCCATAGTATCGGGTGGAATACTCGTATCGGAGTTTCCACGATGCTGCGGGCGGATACGGATCACTGCGAGTGGTTGCCGGACGACGTGAAGACCGGCGAGATGGTCTTCATTCCCGGCGGGACCTTCCGTATGGGATCCGACCATCATTATCCCGAGGAGGCGCCGAGCCACCGCGTCTCCGTCGACGGTTTCTGGATCGACCGCACCCCCGTCACCAACCGGCAGTTCAAACAATTCGTCAACGCGACCCGCCACGTCACCGAGGCGCAGATCGTTCCCGACCCCAAGGACTATCCCGGCGCGCTGAAGGAGATGCTCTACGCCGGCTCGCTGGTGTTCGAGCCGCTGCCGCGCATCACCGATCTCACCGACTGGAGCCAATGGTGGTCCTTCATGCGCGGCGCCAACTGGCGTCATCCTTACGGCCCCGGCAGCAACATCAAGGGCCTCGACGACCATCCGGTCGTGCATGTCTCCCATAGCGATGCGGCCGCCTATGCCCGCTGGGCCGGCAAGGAGCTGCCGACGGAAGCGGAATGGGAGTTCGCCGCGCGCGGCGGCCTCGACGGCGAGGAGTTCGCCTGGGGGGATGCGCTGATGCCGGGCGGCAAGCACATGGCCAACATCTGGCAGGGCAAATTCCCCGTCCAGAATCTCGGCGAGGATGGGTTCGAGCGTACCTCGCCGGTCATGGCTTTCCCGCCGAACGGCTACGGCCTCCACGACATGATCGGCAATGTCTGGGAGTGGACCTCGGACTGGTGGTCGTCAAAGCATGCCGCCGACGCCGCGAAGCCCTGCTGCATTCCCAGAAATCCCCGCGGCGGCCGCGAGGAGGCGAGCTTTGATCCATGTCAACCCGACATCCGCATCCCGCGCAAAGTCTTGAAGGGCGGCTCGCATCTCTGCGCGCCGAACTATTGCCGCCGCTATCGCCCCGCGGCGCGCCACGCTGAGCCGGTCGATACCTCGACCAGCCATGTCGGATTTCGGTGCGTGGTGAGGTCGCCCGAGTCTCCACTATCATAAAGGGCCGTCGGCCACATAGGGAATGTCACATGAGCCACGACGTCAAAGACAAGGCCGACGCTAAAGCAAATCCGATCGACAGCGGCCGGAGACCGCTGCTTCGTGGTCTGTTCGCAGCGGCCCTAATCGCGACGAGCCTGTCCCCCCTTGTCAGATCGCCCGCAGTTGCTCAGCAGCCCAGTACGGCAAAGCCCAACATCCTCGTCATCTTTGGTGACGACATCGGCCAGTCGAACATCAGCGCCTATACGCGCGGGGTCGTGGGCTACAAGACGCCGAACATTGATCGTATTGCTAATGAAGGGATGATGTTCACGGACTACTATGCGGAGAACAGCTGCACGGCCGGCCGCTCCACGTTCATCACCGGACAGGTCTGCTTGCGCGCTGGCCTTTGCAAGGTCGGTATCCCCGGCGCGCCGGTTGGCTTGCAGGATCGCGACGTGACCATCGCACAGGCGCTCAAGCCGCTCGGCTACGCGACCGGCCAGTTCGGCAAGAACCATCTCGGCGATCGGGACGAGTATCTCCCCACCAAACACGGCTTTGATGAGTTCTTCGGCAACCTCTACCACCTCAATGCCGAGGAGGAGCCGGAGCGCCCGTATTATCCCAAGAACGATACGACGTTCACCAAGAGCAACAGCCCGCGCGGCGTGCTCAAAGCATCCGCCGACGGAAAAATCGAGGACACCGGCCCGCTCAATAGAAAGCGGATGGAGACGGTCGACGACGAGACGACGGCGGCCGCGATTGACTTCATGCAGCGGCAGGCGAGGGCGAATAAGCCGTTCTTCACCTGGATGAACACGACTCGCATGCACGCCTTTACTCATGTGCGCGCGTCCATGCAGGGACAGAGCGGCATGCCTGGTAACGATTATGCGGACGGCATGATCGAGCATGACGGGGATGTCGGCAAGCTCTTGAAGACGCTCGACGAGCTAGGCATCGCCAACAATACGATTGTCGTTTACACCACCGACAACGGCCCGAACCAATGGTCTTGGCCGGATGCCGCAACGACGCCGTTCCGCAGCGAAAAAGACACCAATTGGGAAGGCGCATTCCGGCCATGGTTCGTTGGCCCGGCCGCATCAAGGCCGGCGACGTCTCCAACGAGATGATCTCAGGCCTTGATTGGTTCCCGACCCTGCTGGCTGCAGCCGGCGATACCGACATCAAGGACCGGCTGCTCAAGGGAACGAGCCTCAATGGCAAGTCCGCCAAGGTGCATCTCGATGGGTACAACCAATTGCCGCTACTGACGGGCCAGGGAAAATCGGCTCGAAACGATTTCTACTATCTCAATGATGATGGCGAAGTCTTTGCCTATCGCTACGGCGACTTCAAGATCGTGTTCTGCGAGCAGCGCAAGCCCGGCGGATTCGAAGTCTGGGCCAATCCGTTCACCTGTCTGCGGGCGCCGAAGGTCTTCAACCTGCGGATGGACCCGCTCGAGCGGGCCGACGTCGTCTCCGACCAGTATTACGACTGGCTCGCCAAGAATGCTTATCTGATCCAGTACGGTACCTGGCGGGTGGCGCCGTTTCTGCAGACCTTCAAGGAATATCCGCCGAGCCAGCGCTCCGCGAGCTTCAGCATCGACCAGATGGTCGAGGGGCTGATGAAAACGCTCGACAAGACGGCACCGAAATAGCGCGACAAGCACATGAGCCCCGCCGCCGAGCCAGGCGGCTGGGGCTCGTTCTCATCGACAGCAACGCCGATCTTCGCATGAATCAGTTGAGAGCTGTGACAGAGCCAAAATCCTCCAAGAGCTCGCCCGCCCGCGACGCCGTGTTGGAGCTGAAGTCACGGATCGGAAAGTCCGTACTGGGGCAGGATCATCTGGTCGAGAGCATGCTGATTGGCCTCCTGGCCAACGGTAATCTGCTCATCGAGAGTCTCCCGGGTCTGGCCAAGACCCGCGCGGTCAAGACGCTGGCGAAGAACCTCGCCGCCGATCTGTCGCGCGTGCAGTTCACGCCCGACCTCCTGCCGTCGGACGTGACTGGCGCCGAGATCTACGTCCAGACCGACAAGGGCGGCCAGTTTCAGTTCCAGAAGGGACCGATCTTCGCCAACCTCGTGCTGGCTGACGAGATCAACCGTGCTCCGGCGAAGGTGCAGTCCGCGCTGCTCGAGGCCATGGAGGAACGCCAGGTCACGGTTGCAGGCAAGACTTACAAGATGCCGGACCTCTTCATGGTGCTCGCGACCGAAAACCCGATCGAGCAGGAAGGCACTTATGCGCTTCCCGAAGCGCAGCTCGACCGCTTCCTGATGCATGTCGTCATCACTTACCCCGACGAGGCATCCGAGGGCGAGATCATCCGGCTCAATCGCGCCGAGAACGCGCAAGCACCGAAGGACCACACCTCGGAGCCGCCGCCGATCCCGCAACACACGATCCTGGACGCACGTGGTGAGATCGACGGCATCTTCGTCTCGGACCTCGTTCAGAAGTACATGGTCGACGTGATCTACGCGACGCGCTTTCCCGGGCGCTATGGCGAACCGCTGAGCAAATGGATACAGGTCGGCGCCAGCTCGCGCGGCAGCCTGGCGCTCGATCGTTGCGCGCGGACTCGCGCCTGGCTCGATGAATACGATTTCGTGACGCCCGACCACGTGCGCGCGGTGATCCACGACTGCCTGCGCCACCGGATCATCCTCAGCTACGAGGCAGTGTCGCAGGGCGTTACGCCCGATCAGGTGATCGACAAGATTACCGAGCTGGTTGCAGCAGCCTGAGGCCGTGATGACCGAGACATCAGCCAATACGACAGGTGTCTATGTCGGTCTCCACGATCTGATCGCGCTCGAACATCGCGGACGCAAGGTTTCGTTCCTGCCGCGCCAGCCCGTGCATAGCCTTTTGTCCGGCCGCTTCGCCTCCCGCATGCGGGGCCGTGGCTTGAACTTCGAGGAGATCAGGGATTATCGTCCCGGCGACGACGTCCGCTCGATCGACTGGAAGGTGACGGCGCGCCTGCGCAAGCCCCATATCCGGGTGTTCAACGAGGAGCGCGACCGGCAGACGATCCTGGTGGTGGATCAGCGCCTGTCGATGTTCTTCGGCAGCCGGCATGCGATGAAATCGGTGACGGCGGCCGAGGCCGCAGCGATCGGGGCGTGGCGGGTGCTAGGCGTCGGCGATCGCATCGGCGCCGTCGTGTTCAACGATCGAGACTGCATCGAGGTGAGGGCGCGTCGTAGCCGGGCGACCGTGCTCCAGATCCTCGCGGCCGTCGTCACGCAGAACCAAGCGCTCGGCGTCGGGCGCGGTCTGGTGTCCGCGCCGACGATGCTCAACACAGCGCTCGATCATGCAAGGCGTCGGGCACCGCACGACGCCGCTGTGATCATCATCAGCGATTTTGACGGTGCGGACGCTGCCACGCGCGATATGGTGGCCGCGCTGGCGCGGCACAATGACGTGATTGCCGCGATGGTCCATGATCCCCTGCAAAGCGATCTGCCACCGTCGGCCAGCATGACCGTGACCGATGGCGAGTTGCAGATCCGGCTCGATGTCGGCCGCGACAGCGTCCGCAAGAGCGTATCGCAGCTCACTCGGGACCGCCTGAAGGGCATCTTCGATTGGACCCACGAGTTCGGAATTCCTGTCCTGCCGTTGAGCGCGGCGGAGGACACCGCTGCGCAGCTTCGGCGTCTTCTTGGTGGTTTGCCGGCCGGTCGTGGCCGCGCGGCCCCGCATAACCAGACGGAGGCGGCCCTTGGCTGAGGCTACGTCCGTGACTGCCGACCCGGTAGCCGGCCTGATCGACTTCCCGCTGCCGCGCGAGGTCAGCCTCTGGCCACAGACCTGGGAGGCGAGGCTTGCGATCGCCCTGCTGCTCGTGGCCATCTGCGCTACCGTGTGGCGCGTGGCGCATCTGCGCCGTGTCAACCGCTATCGCCGCGAAGCGCTCGCGGAGCTTGATAGCATCGAGCATGCGCGCAATTCGGTGCCGTCGGAGCTGTTGTCGAAGCTGACCGTGCTGGTGCGGCGCACGGCGCTCGCGGCCTTTCCGCGCGAACGAGTGGCGCCACTGGTCGGGCCGGCATGGCTGGCCTTCCTCGATCGCAGCTATGGAGGCGAGGAGTTTTCTCACGGGGTGGGCCGCCTGCTCGCGAGCGGGCCTTATCAGCGAATTCCGCCTGATGGCGCCGAGCTGCAATCTCTGGTCCGTCTCGTGCGCCGATGGATCAGGGGGCATCATGCTTGAATTCGCCTGGCCATGGCTGCTTCTGCTGTTGCCGCTGCCAGTCCTGGCGTGGTGGCTGCTGCCGCCATACCGGGCGCGGCAGGCCTCGATCCAGGTGCCCTTCTTCGACAGGCTGGCGGCGGCGACCGGGCAGACACCGCAGCGCGGCGCGGTCGTCCTCGAACGCCGCGCCGTCCAGATGGTCGCGGCGGTGGCCATCTGGACGCTGCTGGTTGTGGCGCTGGCCCGGCCGCAATGGGTCGGCGACGCGGTGACGCGCGAGGTCTCCGCGCGCGACCTGATCCTGGCGATCGACATCTCGGGATCGATGGACCAGCGCGATTTCAAGGCGCCGGACGGCTCGACGCTCACCCGTCTCGACGGCGTCAAGCGCGTGATCAGAGACTTCATCGCCCGCCGCAAGGGCGACCGTGTCGCCCTGATCCTGTTCGGCACCAGGGCCTATGTGCAGGTGCCATTCACGCAAGACCTCCAGACGGCGCAGCAATTGCTCGATCAGGCAGGGGTCGGCATGGCCGGCCAGCAGACGGCGATCGGCGACACAATCGGGCTCGCCATCAAGACATTTGCAGCCAGCACGGCGAAACAGAAGCTCCTGATCCTCCTGACCGACGGCAACGATACGGCGAGCCGGGTGCCGCCCGAGCACGCCGCCGACATCGCTCGTCAGAACGATGTCACGGTCTACACCATCGGAGTCGGTGATCCCGCAGCCTCGGGCGAGAACCGTGTCGACCTCGCCGTCTTGCAGCACGTCGCAGACACCACCGGAGGGCACTTTTTCCGCGCCGAGGATGGCGCGCAGTTGCAGGCGATCTATGCCGATATCGATCGCCTCGCGCCGACCAAGCTTCAGACCTTGTCATGGCGGCCGAAGCTGCCGCTGTTTCAATGGCCGTTCGGCCTGGCCATCGCGATCGGTCTGCTCTTGTGGCTTTGGCTCCTGCTCGGCAGCGAGTGGCGCCGGATGCGGAGCGTCAGCCATGCGTGACGCAGCCACCATGTCCTTCCATCTGTTGCGCCCGCTTTGGCTGCTCGCGCTGATCCCGCTCGCTGTCGTGTTTGCGGTGCTGCTTCGCCGGCAGGATGTCCGCGCACAATGGGGTGGCGTGATCGCGCCGCATCTGCTGACGCATCTCATCGTGCGGCCGGGACAGGGACGCCACGTCAACCCGGTCTATCTCGTAGCAGCCGGCATGATGCTCGGCATCATCGGCCTGTCCGGTCCGACCTGGCGCCGGGAGCTTCCGCCCTTCGTCGAGGACAAGGCACCGTTGATGATTGCGCTCGCAGTCGGATCGTCGATGAATGAGACCGATGTGGCGCCCTCGCGCCTCGAACGCGCCAAGCAGAAGATCCGGGACCTGCTTGCGGCCCGCGCGGGCGCCAGGACCGGGCTCGTGGCCTTTGCGGGAACCGCGCATCTGGTGATGCCGCCGACCGACGACCGCTCCGTGATCGAGCCATTTCTGGCCGCGCTTGGGCCGGGGTTGATGCCGGCGGACGGCAAGAACGTTGCGGGTGCCGTCGCGCTGGCGGCCGACGCGCTGGCGGCCGAACCGGTCCCCGGAACGGTCCTGCTGGTCGCGGACGATCTCGGGACGGCGGATGCGGCCACGGTCCGGCAGGCGGCCGGCCGCAATGGTCTCGTTATATTCGCGGTCAGCCCGGACACATCGGCGCTGCCGGCCGGCGCGGACGTCATCCGGGTCAGTATCGACGGCTCGGACATCGTACGACTGGAGCGCCGGATCGAGACGCGTTTCCAGGCCGCCCAGGGGGATGCGTTCGGCACGCAATGGCGAGATGAGGGCTATTGGCTGCTGCCGCCGCTGGCGCTGTTGAGTCTGCTCTGGTTCCGGCGCGGTACGACGGTGACGTGGGTCCTGGCTCTCTTCATCGTGACGCACGCCAGCGCCTCGAGAGCCGAGGAGGCATCGCGCTTTACCAATCTTTGGCTGACGCCGGATCAGCAGGGACGGCTTGCATTTGACCGTGGCCACTATGCCGCTGCGAAAACAACATTCGCAGATCCGATGTGGCGCGGAATCTCGGCTTACCGTGCGTACGATTTTCTTGCCGCTGCCGAGGAATTCTCGCGCGTTGACACGCTGGAGGGAAAATTCGCGCTGGGCAACGCGCAGGCGCAGAACCACGCTTATGAGAAAGCGCTCAAGACCTATGACGAGGTGCTCAAGGCGCAGCCGAGCAACGCCGCCGCGAAGACGAACCGCGCCATCGTTCAGGCCGCCGTGGATGCGCGTGAAGCCAAGCGCCGCAAGCAGGAGCAGGATGACCCTGCACCGCCGGATGAGAAGGCCGACGAGATGCGCGTCGATCCCAATCAGAAAGGCGGAAAGAAGATCACGATCACACCGCAGGACGTCACAACTGCCGGCGCCGCCGAAGCCTGGATGCGTCAGGTCCAGACCTCACCTGCGGATTTCCTCAAACTCAAATTCGCGATCCAGGCGGCCGCTCCAGCCCAGGGGAGGGCGTCGCAGTGAGAGTTTGGATCGGCTTCATCGCCCTGCTGCTCGGCGGCACACTCCCGCCGCAGGCTGTGCATGCGCAGCAATCAGTGGCGCTCCAGCCGATCGTGCACGTGACGATCGACCCGCCGCGGGTCGTGATCGGCCAGAAAACCACGTTGAGTGTCCTGGTCCTGGCACCGAACTACATGACGTCGCCGCCCGAACTGCCGGATTTTCAGGTGCGCAACGCGGTGACGCGGCAATTGCAGAGCGTCAACACCAGCGAGCAGCGCGATGGCGTGGCTTATGCCGGTGTACGGTTCGAATACGCGATCTCGCCACAGGAGCCGGGCTCCTACGCCATCGCCGACCAGAGCGTCAGGATCAAATATGCGGTCGAGCCGCCGGCCCCGGCTCGGTGACCGCCGGCCTCAACGCACATGCCGACGCGCTCGTCATGGGCATCACCTACACCTCGCCGATGCCGGTGCTGGGCGGCCAAGCCGGCTTCACCGTGCTCACCGCACCCGGCAACATTGGCGCCGGCATCGATGCGACGCTGACCGGTCCGCGCGGCAATACGATCTCGGGCAGCGCCACCGACAACCGCACGACGCTGACCGACGTGTTCTACCAGGGCACGCTGAAATGGAATCAGGGCGTCCACAACGAGCTGGTCTACATCACCGGCAACATCCCGAGCGGCACCTATGATTCCAGCCGGCTCGCCAATCTGAGTTTTGGCTTCCCCGCGATCGACGTCGGTGCCGGCTACACCTATCTCGATCTGAAGACCGGACACGAATTCTCGATCGTCGGCGGCCTCACCTATAGTTTCATGAACGGGGCCCTCCAGTATCAGAACGGCATGGATTTTCATGTCGACTGGGCTGCCTCGCAGTTCGTCAGCAAGAACGTTCACATCGGCATCGCCGGCTATTTCTTCCAGCAGATCACCGACGATAGCGGTCCCGGCGCCAAGCTCGGTGGCTTCCGCGGCCAGGCGGTCGGCATCGGTCCGCAGATCGGCTTCATGATCCCGATGTCCGACGGCTACCAGGGCTATCTCAATGTCCGAGGCTACAAGGACCTTGAGACCGAGAACCGGCCGAACAGCTGGTCGACCTGGGTTACTTTCTCGGTCTCGCCGGCAGCGCCCGCGCCGGCGGCGGCGAAGTCCATCGTTCGAAAGTACTGATGGAGGCGTTCAGGCAGCTCCGATGACCGGAGAGAAAACCAGCAAACGCGTATTTCGCAACTATCTGGCGCTCGGCCGCGGCCGGGGCTTTCTCATCAACGACATTGAGGTCGCGACCGCTCAGCTCTGGGGCCGGCCGACGCTCGGTCGCGCCGACATCGCGGAAGCCTTCAAGGCCCGGAAGCTCTATTCCTCGCGCGAATGGAAGCGGCTCTATTCCGACGGGACCGTCGTGAAATGGCTCCAGCAGGTCAGCGACTTCTTCATGACGGATGCCGGCGTCGCCGCACCCGTGCGGGCCGCAGACTATTTCGACACGCAGCTCTACCTTGCAACCGTCGTCTGAACCCGCAGGGTGGGACACGGTCGCACGGACGCTCCATTCCGGGCGGCGGTGGGCTTGCGGAGCGCACATGAAATTTCAACGTATTTTCAATGTTCTGTGCCCGCATTCTAATGTCACTACCGCACCACTTCAGGCGACGTTTCAACAGTGATCCGCGCAAATCCCGCCCAGAATCGCACTCAAGCAGTTGTGTGCGTGCGGGCGCGGTCGCGTCATGAGGGCGACGCCAATTCGACCCAATTTAAATCGAGATTGCGAGTGCCGGATTTTTACGGAGCTGATTCCCATGCAAGACGTCCTGGTCGACCGTTCCGAAATGGCCCCCTCGATTCTGCCAGCGGACGTTCCCGAACTCAGCGATGATGAATGCCTGGCCTACCTCGCGCGCGCCGTCGAGGCGCACGATTCGGCGCGGCTCGACGAAGTCGCCGCGTTGATCGGCCGCCTCGCGGTCACGATCGAATAGCTGACCGACCAGCTCGACGCCGTGGGTTGGCATCCTGGTCCGCCGGGGCCAACGGACGTGTTGCGTTTTCGCGGAGCCTGTTCCAAAGATGCCGCCAAATTTCGTCCGCGGCATCGTCCGCATTGCAGGGTCCGCAAATGTCCGGTTTCTCGACCGCGCGCCTAAAAATGGTCGATGGCCAGGTGCGCACCAATGACGTCACCGATCGCCGTATTCTCGACGCGATGCTCACGGTTCCGCGCGAGGCGTTCGTGCCGGTTGCCAGGCAGGCATTGGCCTATCTCGACCTCGATCTCGACGTGAGCGAAGGTGGGGCCAAGCGGTTCCTGATCAAGCCGCAACTGACCGGCAAGCTGCTCCAGGCCGCCGAAATCAGCGAGGGTGACAACGTGCTGGTGGTCGGCTGCGCCACCGGCTACCTCGCCGCGCTGACGGCCAGGCTCGCCCGTCAAGTCACCGCGACGGAATGTGATTCGGCCCTGGCCGCGAAGGCCAAGGATGCTTGCGCCAGCCTCTCCAACGTCACGTGCAAGGCTGCAGCCTGCCCCGAAGGGGATCCCTCTGCCGCTCCCTATGACGTCATTATCCTCAACGGCGCCTTCGAGGTGACGCCAGAAGCGCTGCTCGGGCAGCTCAAGGAGGGCGGGCGCCTCGTGGGGGTGTCGGCCCAGTCCACGCCCCCCCGGGCCGTGATCGTGACCCATACCCACGGTGAATTCGGCCATCGGGCGCTGTTCGATGCCGCAGCTCCGGTCCTTCCCGGGTTGGAACGGGCCGCCGCTTTCGTCTTCTGAAGGTCCGATTGAGGGCTTTGGCCCGTTAAAATCCCGTTCTGAATCAGAAGTGTGGCCCGGATGCTGCACGTGAAGAGTTTCCACCGGGAACTACCTTCAGGTGGTTCCGTTGCGCCAATTGGCAGCCTATGTTGCTGAGGGGCAACGACTCCACTCGGTAGACGGTATCCTAGCTCGCGGGCACGAGCGGGGCGTTAGAATGAACGGAATTTAAGGGATGCATGGGGTGAAGCTCTTCACCGGAGCTGCGGTTTCGGTCCTGCTGCTGGCGCTTGCCGGGCCGACGCCTGCCTTGGCGGACACGATCGATGCCGCCTTGGTGCGGGCCTATCAGAACAATCCGCAGCTCAACGCACAGCGCGCCCAGGTGCGCTCGACCGACGAGAACGTGCCTCAGGCGTTGTCGGGATATCGCCCCAGGGTCGCGCTGACGGCGAACGGCGGCTATCAATATCAGGATACGCTGAGTTCGCCGGCGCCGGGCAACTCACCAATCAACGGGCCCAGCGTGCCGCGCAGCGTGGGTGTGACCGTCACGCAGACGCTCTATAACGGCAACATCACCGGCAACAGGACGCGCGCCGCCGAGAGCCAGGTTTCCGGCTCCCGCGAAGCGCTGCGCAGCCTGGATCAGAGCGTGCTGCTCCAGGGCGCCTCGATCTACATGGACTATCTGCGCGATGCGGCTACGCTCGAAGTCCAGCGCAGCAACGTGCGCGTGCTCGAGCAGACGCTGAAGCAGACGCGTGACCGCTTCAACGTCGGCGAAGTGACGCGCACCGACGTTGCACAATCGGAAGCGCAGCTGGCGGCCGGCAAGACGCAGGCCCTCACGGCCGAAGCAAATCTCACCACGACGCGCGCGAACTTCCGCCGCATCATCGGCAACGAGCCGACGAACCTCGCGCCTGGCTCGCCGGTGGATCGTTTCCTGCCCGCAAGCCTCGCCGGGGCAGTCGAGCTCGGCCTGATCGAAAATCCCAACGTCACGGCCGCGATGTTCGGCATCGACGTCAATTTTCTGCAGGTCAAGGTCGCCGAAGGCGCGCTGCTGCCGACGATCGCGTTGCAGGTGGGGGCCACGCAGGGGAACGAACAGTCCTTGATTCAATACAGGTCGTTCAACGCGTCCGCCATCGCGCAGGCGAATTGGCAGCTCTACGATGGCGGCAATTCATATTCGCTGATCCGTCAGTCCAAGGAAAATCTGGCGCAGCAGCGTCTCAACCTCGAAACGACCCGCGATCAGACCCGCGCGACGGTCGTGCAGTGGTGGGGTTCGCTACAGGCCGGCAAAGCCCAGGTGCAGTCCGCGCAGGCGCAGGTCACGGCGTCCGAGATCGCGCTGAACGGCGTGCGCGAAGAAGCCAAGGCTGGCCAGCGTACCACCCTCGACGTGCTCAACGCGCAGCAGGCGCTGGTCAACGCGCGCGTCGCGCTGGTCACCGCCCAGCACGACCGCGTGGTCGCGTCCTATCAGGTTCTGGCCGCCATCGGCCGTCTGTCGCCGCAGGTCCTCGGCCTTGCGACCACGGTTTATGATCCGAGCGTTCACTACCATCAGGTCCGCGACAGCTGGGCCGGCGTGCGCACGCCTGACGGACGCTAAGGTCCGTAGTCATCCGGTCGGCCTCGCAAACAGCCGGGGCCGACTGGTGCTTTGCTTGCAATCATCAAAATCCCTGACATAGCCTTGCCAAGAAGATGCGGGTCGATTCGCCCGGCACCTGATGTCGTGTGCGTAAAGGCTTGAGTGCCGAGGGCAGGGGCGCACCTCCGCACGTTGAGCCGTGAACTGGGGACAAGTCGGGCTGCCGCGACGAAAATGTCGGGGCGTCCGTTGCGGAACCGGCCAATCCTGTCGTGCTTGGTGTAAAACAACGCATGCGAGGGCGTTGATGATGTGGAGTCGGAGATGACGCAGCCTGCAAAGGTCACAGAACCCTCGATGGAGGAGATTCTGGCCTCGATCCGGCGCATCATTGCCGACGATGAGGCCAAGCCGCCGCCGGCCGAAGCTGCCAAGCCCACGCCCGCTGCAGCTGCGCCGAAGCCGCCAGCCATGAACGACATTCCGCCATCCAAGGTCGCTCCCGCAAAACTTGCTGCCGAGAAGCCAGCGCCGCCGGTGGCTGTGAAGCCGGCTCCAGCGCCGCCGCCGCCCGCACCTGCGGCGGATGCATCCAATAACCAGGACGATATTGATGCTCTGCTGGCGGGGCTGGACGCGGCTACGCCTGCGCCCGAGGTCCGTGCGCCTGAGCCAGAGCCCGAACCTGAACCCGACGTGCTCGAATTGACCGACGAGATGGCGCTGGATCCAGAGCCGACGCCACCGCCGCCGAGCTTCCGCAAGGTCGAGCCGCGCGACGATCTGGAATTCGCCGAATCGCCGCTGCTGCGCTCGACACCGTCCTATCCGCCGGTGGACTACGATGCGCCGCCGCTGCCGCCTCAACAGCCGATCCTGGCGCAATCGACGGTCTCGGCGGTCGAATCCGCCTTCAATTCCCTGGCCCACACGGTGCTCAGCAGCAATGCGCGGACGCTGGAAGATCTGGTCAAGGAGATGCTGCGTCCGATGCTGAAATCCTGGCTCGACGACAACCTGCCGGGCCTCGTTGAACGCATCGTGAAGGCCGAAATCGAGCGGGTCTCGCGCGGCGGCAGGTGAGGGCGGCTCCCGAGCCCTCATAAAGCCCCGCTTATGCGCCTGTTTGGCCTGCCGACCGGCCGGAAAGCCGTCTTGCCGCCGGGCTTTCCGTTGATCCTCTCCCGGACCTTTTCGTTGACTTGCCCCCCGCGCGCGGCTTTCTAGCAGCCCATGATCGAGAAAAATTACCAGCCCGCCGATATCGAAGCCCGCATGTCCGTCGTGTGGGAGGACAGCCTTGCCTTTAGGGCCGGCCGCCCTGACCGCCGCGACGCAGTGCCCTTTACCATCGTGATCCCGCCGCCGAACGTGACGGGCTCGCTGCACATGGGCCACGCCCTCAACAACACCCTCCAGGACATCCTGTGCCGGTTCGAGCGCATGCGCGGCCGCGACGTGCTGTGGCAGCCCGGCACCGACCATGCCGGTATCGCCACCCAGATGGTGGTCGAGCGGCAGCTGATGGAGCGTCAGCAGCCCAGCCGCCGCGAGATGGGCCGCGAGAAGTTTCTGGAGCGGGTCTGGCAGTGGAAAGCCGAGAGCGGCGACACCATCATCAACCAGCTCAAGCGCCTCGGCGCCTCCTGCGACTGGTCGCGCGAACGCTTCACCATGGACGAGGGCCTGTCGAAGGCCGTCATCAAGGTGTTCGTCGAGCTGCATCGCGACGGCCTGATCTACAAGGACAAGCGGCTGGTGAACTGGGACACCAAGCTGCTGACCGCGATCTCCGACCTCGAAGTGCAGCAGACCGAGGTCAAGGGCCACCTGTGGTATCTGCGCTATCCGATCGAGGGCAAGACGTTCAGCCCCGAGGATTCCTCGAGCTTCATCGTCGTCGCCACCACGCGGCCCGAGACCATGCTCGGCGACACCGGCGTGGCCGTGCATCCCGATGACGAGCGCTATCAGAAGCTGGTCGGCAAGAACGTGATCCTGCCGCTGGTCGGTCGCAAGATTAAGATCGTCGCCGACGAATATTCCGATCCGGACAAGGGCTCGGGCGCGGTGAAGGTGACGCCCGCGCACGACTTCAACGACTTCGAGGTCGGCAATCGCCACGGCCTGGGCCGGATCAGCGTCATCGACAGGGAAGGTTGCCTCGACCTCGTCGACAATGAGGATTACCTGCGCAACCTGCCGGAAGGCGCTTCGCAGTTCGCCGAGGAGTTTCACAAGGTCGACCGCTTCGCGGCGCGCAAGCGCATCGTCGAGCGGCTGGAATCCTTCGGCTTCGTCGAGCGGATCGAGCCGCACACCCACATGGTGCCGCACGGCGACCGCTCGAACAGCGTGATCGAGCCCTATCTGACCGACCAGTGGTACGTCGACGCCAAGACGCTGGCAAAGCCCGCGATTGCAGCGGTGCGTTCGGGCGAAACGACGTTCGTGCCGAAGAACTGGGAAAAGACCTATTTCGAGTGGATGGAGAACATCCAGCCCTGGTGCATCTCGCGCCAGCTCTGGTGGGGTCATCAGATCCCGGCGTGGTACGGCCCCGATGGCAAGGTGTTCGTCGCCGAGACCGAGGAGGAGGCCGTCAGCCACGCGCTCGGCTATTACGTCGAGCAGGAGGTCATCACGGCCGAGCAGGGCCGCGAGATGGCGCTCGACCGCAACAAGCGCGAAGGCTTCATCACGCGTGACGAGGACGTGCTCGACACCTGGTTCTCCTCGGCGCTGTGGCCGTTCTCGACGCTCGGCTGGCCCGAGGACGCGCCGGAAGTGCAGCGCTATTACCCGACCAACGCGCTGGTGACCGGCTTCGACATCATCTTCTTCTGGGTCGCCCGGATGATGATGATGGGCCTGCACTTCATGAAGGAAGTGCCGTTCTCGACGATCTACATCCACGCCCTCGTCCGCGACGAGAAGGGCGCCAAGATGTCGAAGTCGAAGGGCAACGTCATCGACCCCCTCAACCTGATCGACGAATACGGCGCCGACGCGTTGCGGTTCACGCTGGCCGCCATGGCGGCGCAGGGACGCGACATCAAGCTCGCCACCAGCCGCGTCGAGGGTTACCGGAATTTCGCGACGAAGCTCTGGAATGCGTCGCGCTTCGCGGAGATGAACCACTGCGCCGTGCCCGAAGGTTTCGAGCCGGCGAAGGCCAAGGAGACGCTGAACCGCTGGATCGCGCATGAGAGCGCGCACACCACGCGCGAGGTGACCGAGGCAATCGAAGCCTATCGGTTCAACGACGCGGCAGGCGCCATCTATCGCTTCGTCTGGAACGTCTATTGCGACTGGTATGTCGAGCTCGCAAAGCCGGTGCTGCTCGGTCCGGACAGCCCCGCCAAGGACGAAACCCGCGCCATGGTCGCCTGGGCGCGCGACGAGATCCTGAAGCTGCTGCACCCCTTCATGCCCTTCATCACCGAAGAGCTGTGGGAGGTGACGGCCAAGCGCGACGGCCTGCTGGCGCTGGCGCAATGGCCGCTGAAGCCGTCCGAGCCGACGCCGGAGCAACTCGCGATGCTCGCCGCGGCAGCCGGGCCGACCGATCCGCTGATCTCGCCGGTCCTGATCATGCCGATCTTCGACCATGCCGACTTCACCGATCCCAAGGCGGAAGCCGAGATCGGCTGGGTGATCGACCTGGTCACGCAGATCCGCTCGGTGCGCGCCGAGATGAACATCCCGCCGGCAACGCTCACGGCGCTGGTGCTCGCGGGCGCCTCGACCGAGACGAAGGAACGCGCGCCGCGCTGGACCGACGTCATCAAGCGCATGGCACGGCTGTCCGACATCTCCTTCGCCGACCGCGCACCTGATGGTGCGGTCCAGCTCCTCGTGCGCGGCGAGGTGGCCGCGCTGCCGCTGAAGGGCGTGATCGACGTCGCCGCCGAGCGCACGCGCCTCGACAAGGAGATCGGCAAGGCCGACGCCGACATCAAGCGCGCCGAGTCCAAGCTGGCGAACGAGAAGTTCGTCGCCAATGCGGCCGAAGAGGTCGTCGAGGAGGAGCGCGAAAAGCGCGAGGCGGCGCTGGCCCGCAAGGCCAAGCTGCTGGATGCGCTGGAGCGGCTGAAGCAGGCGTCGTAGAGCGTTTTCGAGCGAAGTGGAAACCGGTTCGCGTCAAGAAAACGCGTCAAAACTAGAATCTAGAGTCCCTTCCATCGGAACGGGTTCTA
Source organism: Bradyrhizobium sp. Mp27 (assembly GCF_029953005.1). NCBI lineage: Bacteria > Pseudomonadati > Pseudomonadota > Alphaproteobacteria > Hyphomicrobiales > Nitrobacteraceae > Bradyrhizobium > Bradyrhizobium sp. Mp27. The sequence goes on from NZ_JASAUS010000006.1 coordinate 105,978, forward strand.
GGCCTACTTCGGGAACGGCTTGCTCAAGAACTTCGAGCCCTTGACGCCATAGCGCCAGGGCAGCTCGACCGCCTTGGTGATGCCGATCCGGATGCCGGCCACCACCTCGACCTCCTCTGTCCGCGCATGCAGCGCGATCGGCGGCCGGTCCAACGGAAGGGCGTTGTGCGCGATGGTGATGCCGAGCGCTTCGGTCAGCTTGCCCGGGCCCGAGCACAGCGCGTGCACCTCCTGAAGGTGGCGGCGGCGGCGCATCGCCGCCAGGCCATGCGTCGGCTCCAGCGCGCGGATCAGCACGGCGCTGGCCGAGCCTTCCTCCTCGCAGACGAAGTTCACGCACCAGTGGATGCCGTAGGACCGGTAGACATAGGCAAAGCCGGGCGGCCCAAACATGATTTGGTTCCGCGGCGTCGGGCCATTGTAGGAGTGCGCCGCCGGCTCGGTATGATGATAGGCCTCGACCTCGACGATGAGGCCGCCGACGCCGTTGACCAGCATGGTGGCCCCGATCAAATCGGGCGCAACCTCGTGGACGCTGCGGCCGAAAAAGGCGCGCTTCAGGGCCTTGCCGAGCCGCGGTGGAGAGGCTTTCGAGGTTGGAGCCATTCGAGGTGAGAATCGCCTGAGAACAGAGCAGGATATTGCCCATATCTGCCATGTTCCCTGAAGCGGCGCGAGCCGGGTTGCGGCAGGCAGCCAGACCGACTAGGTAGGACCTGAACAGACCGGACAGCCCATGGTCGTTATTGTCGACACCATCTCGAACCCGTTGCGCCCGCGTCACCCTGAAAAGGTGAATCGCCCTGATTCCGCTTCGCCGCCGAAGCCGGACTGGATTCGCGTGCGCGCTCCCAATACCCGCGGCTATGCCGACACCCGCAACATCGTGCGCGCCAACGGCCTGCATACCGTGTGCGAGGAGGCGGGCTGCCCGAACATCGGCGAGTGCTGGGACAAGAAGCACGCGACCTTCATGATCATGGGGGACACCTGCACCCGGGCCTGCGCCTTCTGCAACGTCAAGACCGGCATGCCCAATGCGCTGGATGCGGCCGAGCCGCAGAACGTCGCCGAGGCCGTCGCCAAGCTGGGGCTGGCCCACGTCGTCATCACCTCCGTCGACCGCGACGATCTGGCCGATGGCGGCGCCGAGCATTTTGCAGAGACCATCCGTGCGATCCGGGCCGCGTGCCCGTCGACCACGATCGAGATCCTGGCGCCGGACTTCCTGCGCAAGGAGGGCGCGCTGGAGGTCGTCGTCGCGGCGAGGCCCGACGTCTTCAACCACAATCTCGAGACCGTGCCGTCGCGTTACCTCACGGTGCGGCCAGGCGCGCGCTACTTCCACTCGATCCGGCTGTTGCAGCGGGTCAAGGAGCTCGATCCCACCATCTTCACCAAGTCCGGCATCATGGTCGGCCTCGGCGAGGAGCGCCACGAGGTGCAGCAGGTGATGGACGATCTGCGCTCCGCCGACGTCGACTTCCTGACCATCGGGCAATATCTCCAGCCGACCCGCAAGCACCACGCCGTGATGCGCTATGTGCCGCCCGACGAGTTTTCGTCCTACGAGAAGGTCGCCTACACCAAGGGTTTCCTGATGGTGTCGGCGAGCCCGCTCACCCGTTCGTCGCATCATGCCGGCGAGGACTTTGCGAGACTGAAGGCCGCACGGGCCGCGACTGCCCGCTGAACCGCCATGCCCAAATTTTCAAGCAAGCGCCGTGTCCATCACAGCGCGTCCGAGATGTTTGATCTGGTCGCCGACGTCGAGCGCTACCCGGAGTTCGTGCCGCTGTGCAGCGCGCTCAAGATCCGCCAGCGGATGGCCAAACCCGACGGCACCGAGGTGCTGGTCGCCGACATGACGGTGTCGTTCAAGCTGGTCAAGGAGTCCTTCTCCAGCCGCGTGACGCTCGACCGCGCCAATCTGAATATCCTGGTCGAATATCTGCAAGGCCCGTTCAGCAACCTCGAGAACCGCTGGACCTTCGAGCCCAAGGGTGAGGGCGTCTGCGACGTCGGATTCTTCCTCGCCTACGAGTTCAAGAGCCGCATGCTGGCGATGCTGATGGGCTCGATGTTCGATGCCGCGTTCGCGCGCTTCTCCATCGCATTCGAGAAGCGGGCTGATGCGATCTACGGCCGGCCGAAGTTGGCGTCTTCGTAATTTTACGACCGAGGCACACTCTCTCCGCCGTCATTGCGAGGAGCGCAGCGACGAAGCAATCCAGAGTCTTTCCGCGGAGGGATTCTGGGTTGCTTCGCTGCGCTCGCAATGACAGTGAGGCTCAATCCACCGCCTTCACCACATCCGGCGGCTGCGAGGCGTAGTACGCCGCGGCCTGCTCGATCTCCTGCGGCGTCATCGCGCGCGCGATGTTGCGCATCTGCTGGCTGATGTCGTTGCGCCGCTCGCCGGACGCGAAGGCCTGGAGTTGTGCCTTCATATAAGCTTCGGACTGGCCTTCGAGCCACGGACTGCCGGTCTTGTTGTCGAGGCTGCCATGGCAGGAGCCGCAGGGCGCGATCCCGCGCATCGGCGCGCCGTAGATGACGATGCTCGGTTTCGGCAGCTGCGGCGTCGGGTGATAGGCTGCCGGCCGCGGCAGATAGGCATAATAGTTCGAGAGATCGGCGATCTCCTGGTCCGTCAGATTGACGGCGAATGGCGACATCACGGCATTGGTGCGCGCGCCGGAGCGGAAATCGTGCAGCTCCTTGTAGATGACGGCCGCGTACTGGCCGGCGAGATTGGGCGAATCCGCGCGGCTGATGCCGGTCGGGCCGTGGCAAATCGCGCATCGCTGCGCCAGCGTCGCGCCGCGGCCGATCGCTTCCTGGCTCGGACGCGACAGCGTATGCGAGGTTAGCACGACCTCCGACAGGCGTTTCGTCTGCTCGGGCGCAGTAACATTCGCCGCGCGCTGTGGCACGCCGGCGGCGCTGCAGATCGCATCCCAGACATTGGCGAACTGAACCCAGGGCTGCGCGAAGGGCAGCACGATGAAGCCGGTGATCGCCGTCACGACGAGGATCGCGGCGGTGACGCCGACGCCAATCCTGAAATGGCTGTTGCGGAAGGTAAAGAGGTCGCGCGCGCTCATCACTGCGCTCCCACATAGACGGCCGGCACCGACGTGCCCTCGGTCAGCGCCAGCGTCACGATCGGGTAGCCGTAATTGGTGAGGGTGAGGACGATCATCAGCGCCACCCACAGCGCGTGCGTGTTGAGCGCGACCGGCACGGTCGCGGACTGATGCACGGCCAGCGCAAAGCGATAGGGACCGGCGTCAGCCCGAGGCGCACGCATGCCACGTGCCAGGATGACGATGAACATGATGCCCGATGCCAGCAGGATGAAGCCGCCGATCGCGGAGAACGTGACCGAGAGCGCCTGCGGCGCGATCGCGGGATCGCCGAAGTCGAAATAGGCCATGCGGCGCGGCATGCCCAGGATGCCGACCCAGTGCCACGGGAAGGTCGTGATGATCATTCCGATGAACCACAGCCAGAGCTGGGTGCGGATCAGGCGGAGGTCGATCAGTTCGCGCCCGGTCAGATGCGGCCACAGATCATAGGCGATCGCAAAGTACATGATCACGATGGCGCCGCCGAAGATCAGATGGAAATGGCCGGTGATCCATTGCGTGTTGTGGATCGACGCGTCGAGCTGGTAGCTCATGTTGATGAGGCCGCCGGCGCCGCCGAAGCCGAGCATGACGAACGAGAACGCCAGCGCCAGCATCATCGGATTGTCCCAGGGCAGGGCCCTGATCCAGCCGAAGAGGCCGCGGCCGCCGCGCAGGCGCGCGGCGATCTCGACGGAGGCGCAGATCGTGAACACGGTCAGCAGCGTCGGCAGCGCGACCAGCGCCGTGAAGGCCGAATGGATGAACTTGAAGCCGGCGCCGACCTGCGGGTCGGCGAAGGTGTGGTGCATGCCGATCGGCATCGCCACCACCAGGAACAGGATGAACGAGATCCGCGCCATGCTGTCGGAATAGACCCGGCCACCGATCGCGCGCGGCACGATGGTGTAATAGGCGATGTAGGTCGGCATCAGCCAGAAATAGACGATGGCGTGCAGCGTCCAGGAAAAGAACACGCGGGCAAGGCCCGCGTCGATGGTGGCCTTCAGGCCGGCCGCGACGGGAATGATCTGGAGCAGCAGCTCGAGGGCGGCGCCGACCGCGGTCCAGGCCCACAGATAGGAGCCTGCGACATTGGCGAACATCGCCAGCGGCACCGGTGCGCCGGGATGGGCCTTCCGCCAGACGCGCAGATTGATCGCCATCAGCGCGACCCAGATCCAGGAGCCGACCACGACCAGCACGACGCCGAGGTAGTAGAAGACGTTGCCGATCAGCGGCGGATAGAAGGTGTAGAGCACCGAAGCGCGGCCGAGTGCGACCGGGACCATTGCCATGATCGCGCCCGCCACGATCAGCCAGAAGCCGGTCCAGGCCCAGCGCACGCCGACGAGGCGCTGCTCCAGCGCGGACTCGCTGATGGCATAGCCAAAGCCCATCGCGACGAGCGTGGGAAAGACGTAGCCCATCACCGTGCCGTGGGCGGTCAGCGAGCGGTAATAGAGCTCGGGATTGGACAGCCAGGTGCCGATCGGGCTGCGGATGAACATCTGCCAGGCGCCGAGCGTCAGCGCAAAGCCGAACACCGCAAAGGCCAGCCAGAAATGGGCGAGGATGAGTTTCCTATTCGCCAACACAGCTCAGCCTCCCGCCACCCTTCGCGCGATCGGCGAATTCGGTCTTGTTGATCACCTTGACCTTGCCCCACATGCCCTCGTGGCCGAAGGAGCAAAACTCCTGGCAGGGCATCAGATAGTCGCCGGTCCTGCTAAAGCGCATGAGCTGTTCGGAGATGTAGCCGGGCACCAGCATGGTGTTGACGTTGGTGCCCTGGATCAGGATGCCGTGGACGACGTCGGCGCTGGTGGCGCGCATGGTGATCGGCGTGTCCACGGGCACCACGATGCAGGCCGGCGTGAAGGAATATTGCTGGCCGATCGCGCGCACCGTCACATTGCCATTGGCCTCCAGCACGCTGCCGAGATTACTCTCGACGAACTCGCCGGAGAGATGAATCCGCGATGGATCGGTGGTTTCGACACGCGGCTGCGGCATGGTCGCGCGATGGATGCCGGCGAACGCCGCCAGCAGCGCCATCATCACGATGATGATCACGGCGACGGTGGCCCAGCGTCGCTCGACGCGGGCGGCGACCTCGGCGCTGCCATGGGTGTCCTCTGCGCTCATTGCAGTGATCCGCGCGGCAGGAAGACGAACAGATAGAACGCGAGCCACATCGCGACCACGCAGGCCGTTGCGATGCCGGCAAGCATGATCGCGCCTGACGGTCCCCGGGCAACGACCTCCTCGACGGCCTGGTCGGCGGCGGCTGGGCTGGTCGGCGGATCGGAATTGATCATGACGGTTCTCTGGCGCCTCTCAGTTCAGCGGTGCGGAGCGCAGCTCGTTGGCCTCGCGCGCCGACACCGGCGTGCCGCGATTGCCCCAGGCGGTGCGGATGTAAGAGACGACGGCGGCGACCTCGTTGTCGGAGAGCAGGCCGGCGAAAGGCGGCATGCCGTAGGGCATCGGATTGCCCTTGGTGCCCGGCGGATAGCCGCCATTGAGTACCATGCGGATCGGATTGACCGCCGACTGCATCTCGATCGACTGGTTGTTGGCGAGTGGCGGCCAGTGCGGCGGCTTGCCTTCGCCCTGCGCCCCATGACAGCTCGCACAGTTCTTGTCGTAGACGGTCTTGCCGAGGCTGAACAGCAGGCTGCTCTCGGTGGTCGGCAGGGCCGAGCTCGGCGCCGGCGGAGGCGAGGGCTCCGCGATGCCCTTGAGGTACACCGCCATGGCGCGCGTGTCCTCGTCGTTGAGATATTGCAGGCTGTTGTGCACGACCTCGGCCATCGGGCCGTAGACCACGCCGCGCATGGAGACGCCGGTCTGGAGCAGATCGGTGATGTCCTTGATGCTCCAGTCGCCGAGACCCGCCTCACGGTTCGAGGTGAGGGACGGCGCGTACCAGTTCTGCATCGGGATCAGGCCGCCCTTGAAGGCGTCCGATTGCGAGGTGCCGCCGAGCGCGTTGATCGGCGAATGGCACATGCCGCAATGACCGAGCCCCTCGACCAGATAGGCGCCGCGATTCCATTCCGCCGACTTGGTGGGGTCGGGTTTGAACTCACCCTCGCGGAAGAACAGCGTGCGCCAGCCGAGGATGAGCTGGCGGTTGTCATAGGGAAACCGCAGCTCGTGCGCCTTGTTCTTCTGGTTCACCGGCTGAATCGAGCGCAGATAGGCGAAGATCGCGTCGCTGTCGGCACGCGTCACCTTGGTGTAGGACGCGAACGGCATCGCCGGATAGATCAGCCCGCCATCCGGGAAACGGCCGTTGTGCATGGTTCTGTAGAAATCGTCCGCGCTCCACTTGCCGATGCCGGTCTCCGGATCGGGCGTGATGTTGGAGGTGTAGATCGTTCCGAACGGGGTCGGCATCGGGCGCCCGCCGGCAAACAGTCGGCCCTCGGCCGCAGTATGGCAGGCCGTGCAATCGCCGGCGCGGGCGAGATATTCGCCGCGCGCGATGACATCGCTGCTCTTGTCCTGCGCCTGCGCGGCCGTGGTGAGCGCGGCGAGGGCCAGCAGCTTGATCGAGAGCAGCGTGATCGACAGTCTTGAGCCCATCATGCGCCTCGTCAGTTGGGCTGGCTGCCGCAGCCGAACGGCAGCGCGTAGGTGCCCTTCGGTACGGGGGCCGGATTGGTGGGCGCGGGGCGCGTCGCGAGCCAGGCAGCGACGGCGGTAACATCTGCTTCCGTCAGATGGCCGGCGACGAGCTGCATGCAGTCCGGCGATTTTGCCGTCCGCGTGCCGTAGCGCCATGCGCCGAGCTGCGCGCTGACGTAAGCGGCGCGCAAGCCCAGCAGACCGGGGATGCCGGGCTGCATGCCGGTGAGGCCCGGGCCGTGACAGCTCACACACGCCGGTATGTTACGACCGGCATCGCCGCTGGTTGCGAGCAGCTCGCCCTGCGCCAGGACTTCCTTGCTGACTTCGCTCGGCGCGGGCTGCGGCAGCGGCGGATGCTCGCTGGCGAAATATTCGGCCATCGCCTCCAGATACGGATCAGGCAGAAACTCCAGCAGATAGTTCATCGGCGGGTATTTGCGCCGGCCACTGCGGAAGGCGAGGAGCTGGTTGTAGAGATAGCCGGCCGGCTTGCCGGCAAGCCGCGGGAAATAGACGTCGCTGGTGCCTTCGCCCTTGTTGCCGTGACAGGGCGTGCACGCCTCCACCCGCGCTGCCATCGTATCCGGCGGCTGGTTGGCCGTTTGTGCGGCAGTACCATCTATGGCGGCCAAGGTAGCAATGGCGATTGCCAGTGCAGCGTCGCGAGCGAACACGCCGTCGCCCTCCAGAAAGCAGGACCGGGTTGATTCCTGGCCACAGCGTAGAGCCGCATTATTGCGCCAATACAGTCGCGCGCAAGATCGGACGTGAGCGATGACGCTTGGTCGCGGTTGCACATTTGCGATCCTGATCGAATTCGACAAGAAATTCGACAAGAATTGCGTGCTTTTTGAAAACTGGGCATGACGCCGCGATCTCGCGGCGTATTCCGCCCGAGCTTTGCTTCACAAGCGGGAAGCGCGGCAATGTGGAATCCGTTCGCGCGCGCGGATGTTCTGCCGCTTGGGCCGGGCAGACGACCTGCCATCAGAGCGCATCTTCACATCAGGCGACAAGTGCAGTTTGTGCCAAAACGCAGCGCGCTGACGCAACACCCCTTGCCGCAAACGGCGCACCCCGAGCTCTGCCCTTCGCGAAGGGTTCGACTACAATCCGAGTCGGGCGCGGGCGCTTTATCGCGGGATCGGGGAGATGGGACGCTGGAAGCAGGCATGGAGCGAAGAAGACCTTGGCAGGCTGAAGGTACTGGCAGGCACCAAGCCGATTGCGCTGATAGCGAAAGAGCTCGGCCGGACCAGCGGCACGGTGCTGGCGAAGGCGATTGAGCAGAAGCTCCCCGTCATTTGTCGGACGAAGCGCCAGGAACAATAGGGCGCGACATCGCTCGCGATCGGTCTGGCGTTACAGGGCACGCTGTCCAATCTCGCCGCCGGCGTGATGCTGCTGCTGTTCCGGCCCTTCCGCATCGGTGACGACGCCGAGGCCGTCAAGCAGCGCGTGCTCGACCATGCAAGCGCACTGCTGGCGGCGGCATGACGAGTTTCAGCCGCGCGGTGACCGCGGCGTCCTGCGCTTCACCGAATGCCGGCGCGGCGAGCGGGTCACGCGAGGCCGCAGGCGGGTTGCCGCGGCGGCGCGCCGGGGCTTGGGCTGGGCCTTCGGGCCGCGGGCGAGATCCATCAGCATGCGCAATGCCTCGACCACCGAGCGCTGGCGCACCGCGGTCCGGCCGATCGCGCCAAAGCGATGCTCGCGGTGGACGATGCGGCCGTCGCGCGCGGCAACCGCAAAATGCACGAGGCCGACCGGCTTGCCGGGAGTGGCGCCGCCGGGGCCGGCGATACCGGTGATGGCAACGGCGAGATCGACGCCGGCCCGCTCCAGCGCGCCGACCGCCATCGCGGTTGCGGTCTCCTTGCTGACGGCGCCGAAATTCGCGAGCGTGCTCGCCTCGACCCCTAGCATCGCGCGCTTGGCGTCATTGGAATAAGTGACGAAGCCGCGGTCGATCACGTCGGAGGAGCCAGGAATGTCGGTCAGCGCGCCCGCGACGAGCCCGCCGGTGCAGGACTCGGCGGTGGCAATCGTCAGCTTGCGCATCCGGCACAGATCGAGCAGCGAGCGGGAGAGGGCGCGTGCGTCGCTGCCGCCCATGACCTAGACGCTCCAGGGCAGGCGGATGGTGGCGCTCGCGGTGGCCGCGATGCCTTCCTCGCGGCCGGTGAAGCCGAGCCGCTCGCTGGTGGTCGCCTTCACCGCGACGCGGGAGATGTCCACCCCGGAGATCTCGGCGATGCGGGCGCGCATGGTGTCGCGCAAGGGGCCGATCTTCGGCCGCTCGCAGATCATCGTCACCTCGAGGTTGGCGACGCGGCCGCCGCGCTGCGCAACGCGCTCGATGGCGTATTTCAGGAACTGGTCGGAGGACGCCCCCTTCCATTTCGCATCGCTTGGCGGAAAGTGCGAGCCGATATCGCCGTCGGCGAGTGCGCCGAGGATGGCGTCGACCAGCGCATGCAGGCCGACATCGCCGTCGGAATGGGCGAGGAAGCCTTTGGTGTGCGGCACCCGTACGCCACAGATCATCACGTGGTCGCCCTCGCCGAAGGCGTGCACGTCATAGCCGGTGCCGGTCCTGATGTCGCCGAGCAGGCTGGCCAGGCGCGCTTCCTCGCGCACGAAATCCTCGGGAGTGGTGAGCTTCATATTGGCAACATCGCCTTCAAAGGTTGCGACCGTCAATCCCGCCCATTCGGCAATCGCGGCATCGTCGGTGAAATCGCTGCGCCCGTCCTTCGCCGCACGACGATGCGCCTCGAGGATGACGTCGAAACGAAAGGATTGCGGCGTCTGCGCGATTCGCAAGGCTGAGCGGTCCGGCGTGTCCTCGACATTGCCGCTCTCGCCGGTGACCTTGATGGTGTCGGTGACGGCAACGACGGGGAGCGCAGCGCCGGTGCGGCTCGCCGCCTCGATTGCGCGCGAGATCACGCCTGCCGAGACGAAGGGGCGCGCGGCGTCGTGGATGAGCACGATATCGGGCTTATGCTTGGCGAGTGCTTCGAGCCCTGCGAGCACGGAGGCCTGCCGCGTCGCACCGCCATTGGTCGGCGGCTCGTGGCTGAGACCTGCGACCGCTGTCGTGAACATGGCGCTGTCGTCGGGGTTCACCACCGGCTGCACGGCGAACACGTCGGGGTGGCGGCTGAAGGCCTCCATGGCGCGATAGATCACGGGAACGCCGCCGATCTCGCGATATTGCTTGGGACCACCGGCGCCAGCCCGCAGGCCGCGTCCGGCCGCGACGAGGACGACTGCGGTGCGCTGTGATTTCGCCATAGGACTCAAATACTCAGTTGGTGATGAAGAGAGTCGGGGAGTGGGGTGATTGCCGCATGCCTCTAGCACGGCAGGCCCGCAAAAAAAGGGGGTTTCCCCGGATTGTGGGAAACAGCATTTTGCTGCACTGCACTTGAAAGATTTGCAGAACTGTCTAAACTGTAGGCATGACGCTTGACTGCACAAGAATTGTGCGCAAGATAGGTCATGGCAGGCGCGATGAGGCCCTGCCTACGCAACGAGACCCCTGTGACCGGCTCGGCAGTATCAGGCTCTAAGCCGTTGAAAATTGGCGATATCGAGGTCGCCACCCCGGTCTTCCTGGCGCCGATGTCGGGGGTCACCGACTCGCCCGTCCGCCGGCTTGCCGCCGAGCTCGGGGCCGGTCTGGTCGTGTCCGAAATGACCGCCAGCGATGAGCTCGCGAATGGCCACAAGATGTCTCGGTTGCGCTGCGAAGCGACCGGGATCGGGCCTCATGTGGTCCAGCTCGCCGGCTGCGAGGCGCACTGGATGGCCGAAGGGGCCCGGATCGCGGAAGCCGGAGGCGCCGACATCATCGACATCAACATGGGCTGTCCGGCCCGGCACGTCACCGGCGGCCAGTCCGGCTCCGCCCTGATGCGCGATCTCGACCATGCCGTCAGCCTGATCGATGCGACGATTGCGGCGGTGAAGGTGCCGGTGACCCTGAAGATGCGGCTCGGCTGGGACGATCACACCCGCAACGCGCCGGAATTGGCGCGGCGTGCGGAAGCCGCCGGCATCAAGCTCGTCACCGTGCACGGCCGCACCCGCTGCCAGTTCTACAAGGGCGAGGCCGATTGGGATGCGATCCGCGCGGTGCGCGAAGCGATCTCCGTTCCGCTCGTCGTCAATGGCGACATCACCACTTACGAGAAGGCGCTCGCGGCGTTGGAGGCCTCCGGCGCCGATGCCGTGATGATCGGCCGCGGCGCGCAGGGGCAGCCCTGGTTGCCCGGCGAGATCGGCCGGCGCCTGAAGGGCGGGGCGGTCGAAGCCGCGCCGTCGCTCGAGACCCAGCTGCATTATGTCCGTACGCTCTATGAGGGCGTCTGCGCGCTCTACGGCCTGCGCATCGGCCTCCGGCACGCGCGCAAACATCTCGGCTGGGCGCTCGACGTCGCGGCCGATGTGAGCCGTGCGCCGGCCGAGAAGCTGAAAGCCTGGCGCCAGAAGATTCTCACCTCCGAGGATCCGCGCCTCGTCCACCAGTCGCTGCAAGATGCCTTCGACGATTTCGCATGGAGCGCTGCTGCATGAGCTCAGTTGCTGACCATCGCCGGCCGCTTCCGTCCGAGAGCGATGCGATCCTGGATGCGCTGCCCAATCCCGTGCTCATGATCGGGCCGGACGGCAAGATCGTCGCCGCCAACATTGCGACCGAAGCCTTCTTCGACATCTCGACGCAGTTCCTGAAGCGGCAGTCGCTGAAGGAGCTGGTGCCGTTCGGCAGCCCCTTGCTGGCGCTGATCGACCAGGTTCGTTCGTCGAACTCGCCGGTCAACGAATACAAGGTCGATCTGGGCACGCCGCGCATGGGCGGCGACCGCCAGGTCGATCTGCATGTCGCCCCGCTGACGGAGCGGCCCGGGCATATCGTGGTGATGCTCCAGGAGCGCTCCATCGCCGACAAGATGGACCGCCAGCTCACCCATCGCAGCGCCGCGCGCTCGGTGATCGCGCTGGCCGCCATGCTCGCGCATGAGATCAAGAATCCGCTCTCCGGCATCCGCGGCGCGGCGCAGCTGCTGGAGCAGCAGGCCTCGTCCGAGGACCGCATGCTGACGCGGCTGATCTGCGACGAGGCCGACCGCATCGTGACGCTGGTCGACCGCATGGAGGTGTTCGGCGACGAACGTCCCGTGGTGCGCGGTCCCGTCAACATCCATTCCGTGCTCGATCACGTGAAGCGACTGGCGCAGTCGGGCTTTGCCCGCAACATCCGCTTCATCGAGGATTATGATCCTTCGCTGCCACCGGTCCTGGCGAACCAGGATCAGCTCGTCCAGGTGTTCCTCAACCTCGTGAAGAACGCCGCCGAAGCGCTGATCGACGTCCCCGACGCCGAGATCCAGCTCACCACCGCGTTCCGTCCCGGCGTGCGCCTGTCAGTCCCCGGTCAAAAATCCCGTGTATCGCTGCCGCTTGAGTTCTGCGTGAAGGACAACGGACCAGGCGTGCCGGACGATCTTCTGCCCAACCTGTTCGATCCCTTCGTGACCACCAAGCAGACCGGCTCGGGTCTTGGCCTGGCGCTGGTCGCAAAGATCATCGGAGATCACGGGGGCATCATCGAATGCGAGTCTCAGCCGCGCAAGACCACCTTCCGCGTGCTGATGCCGATGTATTCCACATCGGTCAAACATGCCGATCAAAGCAGCCGCGACGGCTCTGCCGGGAAGTCGTCGTCTGCATCACAGGGGGCGAAATGAGGATTAACGATGCCCGCAGGTAGCATTCTCGTTGCTGATGACGACACCGCCATCCGCACGGTTCTCAATCAGGCGCTATCCCGCGCCGGCTATGAAGTCCGGCTTACCGGCAATGCCGCAACGCTGTGGCGCTGGGTCAGCCAGGGGGAGGGCGATCTCGTCATCACCGACGTGGTGATGCCGGACGAGAACGCCTTCGACCTGCTGCCGCGGATCAAGAAGATGCGGCCGAATCTGCCCGTCATCGTCATGAGCGCGCAGAACACGTTCATGACCGCGATCCGCGCCTCCGAACGCGGGGCATACGAATATCTGCCAAAGCCCTTCGACCTGAAGGAGCTGATCGCCATCGTCGGCCGTGCGCTGGCCGAGCCAAAGGAACGGGTCTCGACGCCGGACGAGGACGCCGAGATGGAGGCGATCCCGCTGGTCGGCCGCTCGCCGGCGATGCAGGAAATCTACCGCGTGCTGGCGCGTCTGATGCAGACCGACCTCACCGTGATGATCACGGGCGAGTCCGGCACCGGCAAGGAGCTGGTGGCGCGCGCGCTGCACGATTACGGCAAGCGCCGCAACGGCCCATTCGTCGCGGTCAACATGGCGGCGATCCCGCGTGACCTCATCGAGTCCGAACTGTTCGGCCACGAGCGCGGCGCCTTCACCGGCGCCAACACCCGCGCCTCGGGCCGGTTCGAGCAGGCCGAGGGCGGCACGCTGTTCCTGGACGAGATCGGCGACATGCCGATGGAGGCGCAGACCCGCCTGCTGCGCGTGCTCCAGCAGGGCGAATACACCACCGTCGGCGGCCGCACCCCGATCAAGACCGACGTGCGGATCGTCGCGGCGTCCAACAAGGACCTGCGCGTCCTGATCCAGCAGGGCCTGTTCCGCGAAGATCTGTTCTTCCGCCTCAACGTCGTGCCGCTGCGGCTGCCTCCCTTGCGCGAGCGCATCGAAGACCTGCCGGACCTCGTGCGGCACTTCTTCACGCTGGCCGAGAAGGACGGCCTGCCGCCGAAGAAGCTCGATGCGCTGGCGCTGGAGCGGATGAAGCAGCACCGCTGGCCCGGCAACGTGCGCGAGCTCGAGAATCTCGCCCGGCGCCTCGCCGCGCTCTATCCGCAGGACGTGATCACCGGCTCCGTCATCGACGGCGAGCTCGCGCCGCCCACGGTCAGCCCGGGCGCCGCGGTCCAGCAGGGCGTCGACAATCTCGGCGGCGCCGTGGAGGCCTATCTTTCCTCGCACTTCCAGGGCTTCCCGAACGGTGTGCCGCCGCCGGGCCTCTATCACCGCATCCTCAAGGAGATCGAGGTGCCGCTGCTCACGGCCGCGCTCGCCGCCACCCGCGGCAACCAGATCCGCGCCGCCGATTTGCTCGGCCTCAACCGCAACACGCTGCGGAAGAAGATCCGGGATCTCGATATCCAGGTGTATCGGAGCGGGGGCTAGTCTTCCCGAACGGACGGTGGCTCAGCTCCCCCTACCAAAGCGGAGCTGAGCCTGTCCGGATCGCGCTGGCCGTTGTGGCTGGCGCGATGAGCAAAAGTCCGAATCGGGCCGAAACGTTCCGCTGGAACGTATGAATTGTTATTCAACCGCAGGGCGCTGCGTCGCGCTCATCTGATCAGCCGCCCCGAAGCCGGCTGGGCGCTGGCGACATTCGCCAGCGGCTGCTGCACCCCGAGACCGTTGACCAGGAGGTCGGCGGCTACGATCAGCAGCAGCACGGCCGACACCATCATCGCGAGAAAGAACCTGTCCATGGCGGTCAAGCCGCAGGGGCGGGAATCCGTTCCCGCAAGCGAGGTTTGCCAGAACAGCGGCCTGTGGATGCGCCGGTCCGTCGCGGCGAGGGCGCCGCGGAATTGTCGCAATTCGGCAACAATGTGGTACGAATACATCAGTATCCGCCCGCCGCGGACCCCGTTTTCAGCACCATTGCCGGAATGACCAGCGCAGATACCTCGGCCGCACACTTCGACACGGCCCCAGCGGAAGAGCCCCGGCGTTGGTCGGTGCGACGCTGGCTGGCACCCCTTGCCGTGGCGATGGCGTTGCTGTCGGCCCTCCTGACCTTCCTAGTCCTGACCGGTCTCACGAGGATCGAGCCGACGCCGGAGGTGGTCCGCTCGTTCTATCTGATCAATGCGGCCACGATCCTGCTGCTGGTCGGCATCATCGTCCGCGAGCTCTGGCAGCTGATCCTGGCGCGTCGGCGGGGCCGGGCGGCGGCGCGCCTCCATGTCCAGATCGTCAGCCTGTTCTCGATCGTGGCGGTGCTGCCGGCGGTGCTGGTCGCCGTCGTAGCCAACGTCACCATCGAGCGTGGCCTCGACCGGCTGTTTTCCGGTCCGACCAAGGAGGTGATCCAGAATTCGTTGACGATCGCGCGGGCCTACATGCAGGACCACGCGCAGCTGATCCGCGGCGATATTCTCGGCATGGCCAATGACATCGCCCACGCCCGGCCGCTCTACGACCAGGACCGCCGCTCGTTCCGCGAGCTGCTGACCGCCAGCGCCGGCTCCCGCAACCTGCCGGGCGCGATGATCATCGACAAGAACACCAATATCCTGGAATCGGCCGACACCGGCATGCGGCTCGCTTATTCGCCGCCGGCGCCGGACTTCCTCAGTAACGTCAACGAATCCGAGCCCGAGATCGCGGTGCTGCCGGATGCGAGCTTCGTCGCCGCCGTGATCCGCCTGCGCGCCTTCAGCGACACCTTCCTTTATGTCGCGCGGCCGCTCGATCCGAACGTGGTCAACCAGCTCAAGCAGACCGAGGTCAGCGTCGCCGAATACGCCCAGATCGAGTCGCGCCGGCTCGGCATCCAGGTCGCCCTCGCGCTGATGTTCGCGGTGATCGCGCTCACCATCCTGATGGCCTCGGTGCTGATCGGCCTCAACTTCGCCAACTCGCTGGTGGCCCCGATCCGGCGGCTGATGAACGCGGCCCACACGGTCTCGACCGGCGACCTCCATGTGAAGGTGCCCGTGCATCAGTCGGAAGGCGACCTTGCCCAGCTGGGTGAGACCTTCAACAAGATGACGCAGGAATTGCGCAGCCAGCGCGACGAGCTCGTCAACGCCAGCGATCTCATCGACAGCCGCCGCCGCTTCATCGAGGCCGTGCTGTCCTCGGCGAGCGCCGGCATCATCGGCGTCGACAATTCGGGCAGCGTCGGCATCCTCAACCGCTCCGCCGAGAAGCTGATTGGGCACTCCGAAGCCGAGACGCTCGGCCATCCGCTCTCCGACGTGCTGCCCGAGCTCGAAGAGATGATGAAGACGGCGCGGGAAGGGACCCAGCGCCTGGTACAGGGCCAGATCACGATCACGCGCGACGGCACCGAGCGCAACCTGTCGGTCCGCGTCAGCGCCGAGAAGGCCAGCCAGCCGCACGACAGCTACATCATCACGCTCGACGACATCACCGAGCTGGTCTCGGCGCAGCGCACCTCGGCCTGGGGCGACGTCGCGCGCCGCATCGCGCATGAGATCAAGAATCCGCTGACGCCGATCCAGCTCTCGGCCGAGCGCATCCGCCGCAAGTTCGGCAAGGACATCACCGAGACCAAGGACAAGCAGATCTTCGAGCAGTGCACCGACACCATCGTGCGCCAGGTCGATGATATCCGCCGCATGGTCGACGAGTTCTCGCGTTTCGCACGGATGCCGAAGCCGGTGATGGAGGGCGAGGACGTCGCCGACACCGTGCGGCAGGCGGTGTTCCTGATGAAGGTCGCCCATCCCGAGATCGATATCGAGGCCGAATTCAAGGAAGATCCGCTGCGCGCCCAGTTCGACCGGCGGCTGATCTCGCAGGCGGTCACCAACATCGTCAAGAACGCCACCGAGGCGATCGAGCAGGTGCCGCCGGAGGAGCTCGGCAAGGATTACGGCAAGGGCCGCATCGACGTCGTGGTCTCGCGCGAGGGCGAGGACGTGCTGATCGACGTCATCGACAACGGCATCGGCCTGCCCAAGGTCGCGCGCTCGCGCCTCCTCGAGCCTTATGTGACGACGCGGGCCAAGGGCACCGGCCTTGGCTTGGCGATCGTCGGCCGCGTGCTCGAAGACCATGGCGGGCGTATCGAGCTGAAGGACGCTTCCGACTTCCGCGAGGGCCAGCGCGGCGCGTGGATGCGGATGCGCTTTGCGATCTCCGGTGCCCCCGCGAAGAGCGAGGGGACCGTGCAGGCATCGCCGGCCGCAAACGCGGTCACGGACATCGCCAAGCCCCCCGAAACAAAACAGCCGGCCGCCGAAACCAAAGAGCCGGCTGAAATGACCAATGATTCAACGAAGATCGAAGCCTCAACAGGCATCTGACAAGACAGGCGCGAACCATGGCAAGTGAAATTCTGATTGTCGATGATGAGGCCGATATTCGCGATCTCGTCGCGGGCATTCTCGAAGACGAGGGCTTCGTGACCCGGACCGCCCGCGACAGCGATACGGCGCTTGCCGAGATCGCCAATCGCAGGCCGCATCTGGTGTTTCTCGACATCTGGCTCCAGGGCTCCAAGCTCGACGGCTTGCAGCTGCTGGAGCAGGTCAAGAAGGACAATGCCGATCTGCCGGTCGTGATGATCTCCGGCCACGGCAACATCGAGACCGCGGTCGCCGCGATCAAGCGCGGCGCCTACGACTTCATCGAGAAGCCGTTCAAGGCCGACCGGCTGATCCTGGTCGCGAACAGAGCGCTGGAGAACTCGCGGCTCAAGCGCGAGGTCAAGGAGCTGAAACAGCTCGCGCCGAGCGCAAGCTCGCTCGTTGGCCGCTCGCCGAGCATGAACCAGCTGCGCCAGACCATCGACCGCGCAGCCAAGGCCAACAGCCGCATCCTGATCGTCGGCCCGGCCGGCGCCGGCAAGGAGCTGACCGCGCGCACGCTGCATACGGCCTCGGGTCGCGCCGATGGTCCGTTCGTCGTGATCAATGCCGCCGCGATCACGCCGGAGCGCATGGAGCACGAGATGTT
Organism: Bradyrhizobium sp. Mp27; assembly: GCF_029953005.1. Classification (NCBI taxonomy): domain Bacteria; kingdom Pseudomonadati; phylum Pseudomonadota; class Alphaproteobacteria; order Hyphomicrobiales; family Nitrobacteraceae; genus Bradyrhizobium; species Bradyrhizobium sp. Mp27. The sequence goes on from NZ_JASAUS010000006.1 coordinate 123,493, forward strand.
CGGCGTCGAACAGTCCAATGGCGAGCAGCCGCGCAAGCCCGGCGCGCTCGAGGAGGCCCATGGCGGCACGCTGTTCATCGACGAGATCGCGGACATGCCGCGCGAAACCCAGAACAAGATCTTGCGCGTGCTGGTCGAGCAGTCGTTCCAGCGCGTCGGCGGCACCGCCAAGGTGCAGGTCGACGTCCGCATCATCTCCTCCACCGCGCGAAATCTCGAAGAGGAGATCGCGGCCGGCCATTTCCGCGAAGACCTCTATCATCGGCTCTCGGTAGTGCCGATCCGCGTGCCCGCGCTCTCGGAGCGGCGCGAGGACATTCCGGAATTGATCGACTATTTCATGGAGCAGATCTCGGCCGGCAGCGGCTTGCCCAAGCGGCAGATCGGGCAGGACGCGATGGCGGTGCTGCAATCGCATGTCTGGCCCGGCAACGTGCGCCAGCTCCGCAACAACGTTGAGAGAGTCATGATTCTGGCCGCAGGCGGACCGGAGGTGATCATCACCGCCGACATGCTGCCGCAGGACGTCGGCTCGATGGTGCCGGCGATGCCGACCAGCAACAATGGCGAGCACATCATGGGGCTGCCGCTGCGCGAAGCGCGCGAAGTGTTCGAGCGCGACTATTTGATTGCACAGATCAGCCGTTTTTCAGGAAATATTTCTCGCACGGCTGAGTTTGTTGGCATGGAACGTTCGGCGTTGCACCGGAAGCTGAAGGCGCTCGGCGTTGGCTGAGACCGCGACGTCGCGGCCGCAGTTCAGGGATTAGCGAGGAAAATCATCGATTTCCGTAGTTTTTCGGGGCAATTGGGCGTGGCCTGCCGCGTGAAGCGGCTTGCCTAATAACCCGTCCTGTCCTCTAATCGAACCGCTGTTCCTCCGAGGGGGATCTCATGAGGAATAGCAACCGGAAGAGGCCCCGAATGTCACAAAGAGGGCCGCAACCGGCGCAATAAAAAGAAACTCAAAGCGAGAAAAAAACAATGGCGGCAGACCGCGCACAAAACCTACAGGACACCTTCCTCAATCACGTTCGCAAAACCAAGACGCCACTGACGATCTTTCTGGTCAACGGAGTGAAGCTCCAGGGCATCGTGACCTGGTTCGACAATTTCTGTTTGCTGCTTCGGCGCGACGGTCACTCGCAGCTTGTCTACAAGCATGCGATCTCGACCATCATGCCGGGCGCTCCGATCCAGTTGTTCGAAGGCGGCGAGGATCAGCCGGCTTGAGAGTGATCTGATTGGAACCCCGGAATTTCGACGGGGAGGCTGACCGTCCGCGGTCGGCAGGGGCGAAGCAGACGGGGCGGGTGCTTGTCATCGGCCCCTACTTGCGTGCGCGCGCGGGCGGTGCCGACACGCAATCGGAAAACCATGTTCAGCGTGACGCGGAAGCCCGGCTCGATGAGGCCGCCGGCCTCGCGCGGGCGATCGACCTCGTCATTGCCGACGCCATCATCGCGCCGATCAGCCAGATCCGCCCCGCGACCTATATCGGCAAGGGCAAGGTCGAGGAGATCGCCGCGCTGGCCAAGAGCCTCGACGTCGAGCTCGTGGTGATGGATTGCGCGCTGGCGCCGATCCAGCAGCGCAATCTCGAGAAGGAGTTGCACGCCAAGGTGCTCGACCGCACCGGCCTCATCCTGGAGATCTTCGGCCGCCGCGCAAAGACCAAGGAAGGCTCGCTCCAGGTCGAGCTTGCGCATCTCAACTACCAGCGCTCGCGCCTCGTCCGCTCCTGGACCCATCTCGAACGTCAGCGCGGCGGCTTCGGCTTCATGGGCGGTCCCGGCGAGACGCAGATCGAGGCCGACCGCCGCCTGATCCAGGAGCGCATCTCGAAACTCGAGGGCGAGCTGAAGAAGGTGCAGGCGACGCGGCGGCTGCATCGCGCCGGACGCCAGCGCGTGCCGTATCGCGTCGTCGCGCTGGTCGGCTACACCAATGCCGGCAAGTCGACGCTATTCAACCGCCTGACCCGCGCCGACGTTCAGGCCGCCGACATGCTGTTCGCCACACTCGATCCGACCCTGCGCGCGCTCACTTTGCCACATGGCGGCAAGGCGATGCTGTCCGACACCGTCGGCTTCATTTCCAACCTGCCGACCCAGCTCGTCGCCGCCTTCCGCGCAACGCTGGAGGAGGTGCTGGAAGCCGACGTCATCCTGCACGTGCGCGACATCTCGCACGAGGATGCCGAGGCCCAGCAGAGCGACGTCGACGCCGTGCTGCGCCAGCTCGGCATCAACCCCGACGATTCCGGCCGCATCATCGAGGTCTGGAACAAGATCGACCGTTACGATGCCGAACAGCGCGAAGAGCTTTTGAACATCGCCGCGCGCCGGCCGGAGGATCATCCGGCGATGCTGGTGTCAGCCGTGTCAGGCGAGGGGATCGACGCTCTGCTTGCGGCGATCGAGGAACGGCTCGCCGCAAAACGCACCACGCTCGATCTCTCCATCGACGCCGCCGATGGTGCCGGCATCAGCTGGCTGCATCGAAATGCGGAGGTGCTGGCCAAAGAGCTGCACGACGGCCGCTTCGACATGACGGTGCGGGTCGACGAGACCAAGCGCGATATCGTGGTGAACCGGTTCGATGCCGTGCCGCGTCTGTCGGCGTAAGGCGGACAATTATAGCGCGACCTCGTAGCCCGGATGGAGCGAAGCGAAATCCGGGAAATCGCGACACGATGCGCCCCGGATTGCGCTGCGCTCCATCCGGGCTACGCACTTTCCGCGTAAGCCGACGACAGCGAGTTAGCGCGGACTTCCCTGCGTGCCTCTGACGCCTTGCGGCTCATCAGAACGGAATGGTCAGGCCCGGATTCTTCGCTTGCGCCTTGGTATAGGCGACGCCGTGGATCTTGATCCCGCGCTCGTCCAGCAGCGAAATGATGCCGCCCTGGTTCGACAATTCCATCGGCTTCTGCACGACGACGGCGAGCGTGCCCCCGGCCTCGATCTTCCCTGACAGGACCATCTTGTTCTTCTGCTTGTCGGCCAGCATCCAGCCGGTGAGATCGATGTCGCGATCGGCCGTATTGAGCAGCGTGACGACTTCCCGCTCGGGCGTCTTCACGGCGTTGACGAGTGCTGCGATGATGCGCACGAGTCCGTCAGGCATTTGCCCGGTCGGAGGAGCGGTCGGATCTGGCGGCTGTGTCGGCGCGCCGAGATCGATGGGGGCACCGGTCTTGTCGTCGGTGTGCCAGGCCTGCGTCTGGAATTTGAGGAAGACCGCCGTCCATAGCTTCTGATCCGGGAATTCGAACACCAGCCCGCCGTCTTGCCATGGCCCGTTGTCGCCCGAGAACCTTCCGATCGGATTTCCCTGATTCATATGGATGTCGTGAATGCCGCGCCCCGGCCGGAAGCCGAAATAATTGTCCGCCTTGGTCTCCGGCCCCCATGTCTCACCGAATGCGTACACCATCGCGCTTTCGTTGGAGAGCGCGCGCTGGACGAACTGGTCGAGCTTCTCGTTGAGGTCATTGTCGGGTCCGGGCACCGACAGCTGCAGCGGGATCATCTCCTGGGGCTGCATCAGATTGCCGCGAATGAAGTCCAGCGCGATGCTGGCCGGCTTCGGCGGCTGCGGGTGCAGGCCCTCCGGTAGCGCCGCGAGATGATCGGTGATCGGATGGACAAAGTGCGATCGCACCAGGAACTCGACTTCGCTTCCGTCGCCTGACTGCACATTGACGGCGATGCGGAAATCCGCGTTGTCGGCCACGACATGGACTTGATAGTGCGGCGACTGGCCGGTGCCGAAACGCATTGCGATCGGGCGTCCCTTGAGGACCGAATAGTGCTTTAATGGCATCGCACTCACCTGAGGTCGGATTTCGGCTGCGCGGGCTCCGTCGCTCAACTTTAGACTGCTTGTCGTGACGGTTTCATGGCTTGACTGCAATCCGCCATGACCGCCTCGCTGCATTCGGGAAAAGATGCTGACCTATGTCTCCTTCGCGACCGCTTCGATCCTTGCGGGTACGCCGATGGAGCGGGCCACGACGCTAGCGGCGGGCCTGCGAGCGAGTCTCTGATACCGGTTTCGCCTCACTCTTCGCCGCATTCCACAGCGCGTCCATCTCCGCCAGCGACGCCTGCTCGAGCGTCCGGCCCTGCGCCTCGAGCGCGCGCTCGATGAAGGCGAAGCGCCGCTCGAATTTCGCGTTGGTCGCGCGGAGTGCACTTTCCGGATCGGCATCGACATGGCGGGCGAGGTTGACCAGCGCAAACATCAGATCGCCGGTCTCTTCCGCCAGCCCCTCGCTGTCGTTGCGGTCGAGCGCCGCCTCGATCTCGTCGGCTTCTTCGCGGATTTTCGCCAGCACCGCGCGCGGGTCGTTCCAGTCGAAGCCGACGGTCGAGGCCTTGCGCTGGAGCTCCATCGCACGCGTCAACGCGGGCTGGCCGGCCTTGACACCCGAGAGTAACGACTTGTGCGTCGGCGTTTCCTCCGGCGGCCGGCGCGCCGCACGTTCGGCTTTCTCCTCGGCCTTGATGCGGTCCCAGACCTCCTTGACGTGGGAGGCGGCGAGATTGCCGTCCTTGTCGGCGAAGACATGAGGATGGCGCCGGATCATCTTGCGGGTGATGGCTTCCACGACGTCGCCGAAGGCAAAGGCATTCTGCTCCGAAGCCATCTGGGCGTGAAACACGACCTGGAGCAGGAGGTCGCCGAGCTCCTCTCTGAGATCGTCGAGATCGCCGCGGCTGATGGCCTCGACCACCTCATAGGCCTCCTCGATCGTGTAGGGCGCGATCGTCGCAAAATCCTGCTCGAGGTCCCAGGGGCAGCCGGTCACCGGCGTACGCAGCGCCGCCATGATCTCGATCAGGCGGGAAATGTCACGGGAAGGGGTCATTGCGGGGCAGTCTCCTGGCTCCAAAGCCTTATGCCAAAAGCGGCCCGCCGTTCCCAGCGCGGCGCGGCGGAACAGGCCGATTTCCACCGATTGGCGGCAGATTGGCGAGCAGCGCCCGCAGTGCTAAAGCGCGGGCCATGAGTGACGCATTTTCATCACAAACCGCCTTGGTGCTGTTTTCCGGCGGCCAGGATTCCACGACCTGCCTCGCCTGGGCGCTCAGCCGCTTTGCGCGCGTGGAGACGCTGGGGTTCGAGTATGGCCAGCGCCATGCCATCGAGCTTGCCTGCCGCGACCGGCTGTTCGACGGCATCAAGGGCCTGCGCGCAGACTGGGCCGCAAGGCTCGGCGAGAGCCACACGCTGTCGATCCCGACGCTGGCGGCCGTGTCCGAGACGGCGCTGACGCGCGACGTCGCGATCGCGATGGGCGCCGACGGTCTGCCGAACACGTTCGTGCCCGGCCGCAATCTGGTGTTCCTGACGTTTGCCGCGGCGCTCGCCTACCGGCGCGGCATCACCCACATCGTCGGCGGCATGTGCGAGACCGATTATTCCGGCTATCCCGATTGCCGCGACGACACCATCCGCGCCATGCAGGCCGCGCTCTCGCTCGGCATGGCCAGACAATTCGAGCTGCATACGCCGCTGATGTGGATCGACAAGGCGGCAACGTGGAAGCTCGCCCACGACCTCGGCGGCGCAGGACTGGTCGATCTCATCCGCGAGCACTCGCACACCTGCTATCTCGGCGAACGCGGCGCGCAGCATGAGTGGGGCTTCGGGTGCGGCGAGTGCCCGGCGTGCAGTTTGCGGGCGAAGGGGTGGCGGAAGTTTGCGGCGAGGCGCAAATAGCGCTCCAATCTCCGCCGTCATCGCCCGCGAAAGCGGGCGATCCGGTATTCCAGAGAAGGTGCTTGAGCCGAGAAGCCGCGGCGTACTGGGTCGCCCGGTCAAGCCGGGCGACGACGGAGGAGAGAGCTTGCGCCCTCTCAACGTCGTCATTGCGAGGAGCGAAGCGAAGAAGCAATCCAGACTGTCACCGCGGAGAGATACTGGATTGCTTCGCTGCGCTCGCAACGACGGGTGAGGCAAGACCTACCGAAAATCTTCTTCCCGCAGCTCGATCGGCTTACCGTGCGGCGTACGATCCGCGGCGTGGTCCCAGGCGTCGCGGTAGCGGTGCAGCGTCTCCGTCGATGCGACGCCCTTGCTTGCGACCAAACATTCCAGCGTGGCGAGCCAGTGCAGGTAATAGGTCTCGCCCGTATCAGGATCGCCGGCGGCTTGCGCGCGCTTGATCTCGGAGGCCAAGGCTGCGGCCCATTCCGGCCAGGTGAACACACCGCGCTCGTGCAGCGTCAGCGCCATCGCAAACGCATGCGCTTCCCAGGGCGCGCGGAACACCGGACCGTCGTCATCGCGCGGAATGCTCGGAATGGCCGCCGTCGCGGCGGCCGCAGCCGTGCTGCTCATCACGCCGGGTCCAGATAAGGTTCGAAGGCGTCGATCGACACCTTCAAGGTCGGATCACCGTCTGCGCCCCAGAGATCGCGGCCCTCGAAGACGACCGTGTAAAGCCATTGCGGATTTTCGCCGAGCTCCATCGCCGCCGAATCCGGAAATACGTGGCAGCCGTGGTTCAGCTCGACGACACCGACATGGCCGCGCACATAGCGCGGCAGCCGCGTATGCGTGGTCGGATGAATGTTCCTGGCGCGGACGCGGTCGCCGATGTTGAATTTTGCCGGCGCCGGAGCAGAGCGGGCGAACTTGCCGCGCACCATGACGCGCTCGACATTGGCGAGGTCGAACTTGCCGTGCTTGAGCGCCTTTGCAGGCTGCATCGCGTGGCCGGCAGCGACCTCCTCCCGGGTCAGGTATCCCTTCTCGATCAGCATCTCCTCGAGCCCGAGAAACCATTTCTTGTAGTAGGAGCTCGACAGATAGACGTGCGGCGGCAGCGTCTCGCGATAGAAGCGTGAGGTGTCGATGTTGAACGCGCCCGCCGCGCCCATCGCGCGCACCATGGCGAGAACACGCGATTCCCACTCCTCGTGAAACATCGGCTCGTTCGGCTCGGCCTCGACCTTGCCGAACCCGTCCATGCCGCCCATGTCGTGCACGCCGTTCACGAGGGCGCTCCAGGCGTCTTTGGAAAGCCGGTGCCGATCATGGAATCGCGCGTAACAAGCTCGGCGAGCTGCTCCTCATTCCAGCCTTCGGTGCCCGCGGGACGCATCGGCAGCACCAGGAAGCGGGTCTCGGCGGTGGAATCCCACACTCGGATTTCCATCTCCTTGGGCAACGTGACGTCGAAATCGGCGAGCACGCCGCGCGGGTCCTTCACCGCGCGCGAGCGATAGGGCGCGGCCTTGTACCAGACCGGCGGCAGCCCCAGCATCTCCCAGGGGTAGCAGGAGCACAGCGTGCACACGACCATGTTGTGTCGCTCCGGCGTATTCTCGACCACGACGAGATGGTCGCCGACGCGGCTGACATGGCCGAGCGTGCCGATGGCCTTCGAGCCATCCTCCAGCAGCGCCTTTTTGAACGCAGGATCGGTCCAGGCCTTGGCGACGACGCGCGCGCCATTGTGCGGCCCGATCCTGGTCTCATAGGCCTGGATGATGGCGTCGAGCGCGGCCGGCTCGACATAGCCTTTTTCTGTCAAGATCGTCTCGAGCGCGCGCACGCGCAGCTCGGTCTCCGACAGCTCGGAATGGTCGTGATGATGGTCGTGATCGTGGCTCATGGCGCAAAGATAGGCGCAATGGTCCCTGCCTGTCGAGTATGCGCTGGGGCGCAACCGGGTCCCATATTCGTGAGGCCGGATGTAGGCTAGCCTCGCCGCAAAGCGGATAAGGAGACATTGGTGACGAACTTCGTGACGATCGAGAAGGGCCTCGGACCGGAGGGGCGGATTGCGGTGGTGCGGTTCGACCGCGGCGACGGCATCAACGCGCTCTCGCCGGAGGCGCTGCGCCAGCTCACTGCGACCGCGCGCAGCTTCGAGGATGATGCCGCAACGTCCGTCGTGGTTCTGACGGGCAGCACCAGCGCCTTCAGCGCCGGCTTCGACCTCAAGGATGCCGAGGGCCGCTCGCGCAAGGACATGGATCTCGGCACGCTGCGGCGGCATCTCAAGCTCGGGCCGCGTCTGACCCATGCCTGGCATGAGATGGAGCAGATCACGATCGCGGCCATCGAGGGTTTTTGCGTCGGCGGCGGCGTCGCGCTGGCCGTGGCGCTCGACTTCCGTGTGATGGGGCACGACGCGCATCTGCGCGTGCCCGAGATCGGGCTCGGCATGAACATGAGCTGGCAGAGCATCCCGCGCATGCTGCATCTGATTGGGCCGGCCCGCACCAAGCAGGCGGTGATCCTGGCCGACCAGCGCATCTCGGCCGATGAAGCTTACGAGTGGGGTTTGGTGGAGCAGGTGGCCGATCCCGGCCATGCGTTCGATGCCGCCATGGAGCTTGCCCGGAAGGTCGCCGCGCAGCCGCCGCTCTCGGTCGCCATGACCAAGCTGACCGTCAACCGGCTCGCGCATGCGCTGGACGATCTCGCCAGCCACATGGACGTCGACCAGTTCGCGCTGGCGAGTCTCAGCGAAGACCACAAGGAGGGCATCGAGGCGTTCCTGACCCGCCGCAAACCACGCTTCAAGGGGCGGTAGCAAGGGGCGGTAAAACGTGAAGTCAGGCCATTGATCGCGCCGCGGACAGTCCGTATACGCCGCGCTAGGACAAAAACGGCTCGGCCAACGGGCGGTCCAATGCGACGACAATCGAGGGGGGAGGGCCCATGGCCGCTAGCTCGCAGACGCCTCAGGCAAAAGGGTTTAGCTGGAAGCTGATCGCGCCGCTCGTGGTGTGGCTGGCCATCTATCTGTGGCCGGTGCCGACGGGTCTCAACGCCAATCAGTGGCACTATTTTGCCGTGTTCGCGGCCGTCATCACCGGGCTCATCCTGGAATCGATGCCGGTCGGCGCGGTCGGGTTCATCGGGCTGACGGTCGCGGGCGTCGCCGGCTATATCGATCCCGATCCCGGCAAGTCGCTGCGCTGGATGCTGGCGGGATTTGCCGAGAGCACGGTGTGGCTGATCGTTGGCGCCTTCGTATTCTCGATCGGTTATCGCAAGAGCCAGCTCGGCCGCCGCATCGCGCTGGTGCTGGTGCAGAAGCTCGGCCGCAACACGCTCGGTCTCGGCTATGCGGTCGCGATGTCGGACTTCCTGCTGGCGCCAGCGACGCCATCCAACACCGCGCGCAGCGGCGGCATCGTCTATCCCATCATCAGCAACATCCCGCGCATCTACGGCTCCGAGCCCGGGCCGACTGCCGGCAAGATCGGCACCTATGTGATGTGGACTGCGTTTGCGGCAACCGCGATTACCAGCTCGCTGTTCTTCACCGCGCTCGCGCCCAATGCGGCCGCGCTTTCGATCGCCAAGAGGACCGCCGGCGTCGAGGTGAGCTGGGCGCAGTGGTTCGTCGGCTTTGCGCCGCTCGGCATCCTCCTGATGATCCTCGTGCCGCTGCTCAGCTATGTGGTCTGCCGTCCCGAGGTGAAGCACAGCCCGGAGATCTCCGAGTGGGCGGCCAAGGAGGTCAGCGAGATGGGCCCGATGTCGCGCAACGAGTGGATCATGCTGGCTCTGATCGTCCTCGCGATGTTCCTGTGGATCGCGGGCTCGAGCCCGGACATCCACGTGCCGCTGCTCGGCTCGAACTTCGTCAACGCCACCACCGTCGTGTTCATCGTGATCTCCCTGATGCTGGTGACGGGCGTGATCGAGTTCGCCGACATCGTCAGCGAGAAGAGCGCCTGGGAGGTGTTCTTCTATTTCACCTCGCTGCTGACGCTGGCCTCGGGCCTCAACGAAATCGGCTTCATCAAATGGTTCGCGACCGAATACGCCAAACCGCTCGCGGGGCTGTCGCCGTCGACCGCGATGCTCCTGCTGGTCGCGCTGTTCTTCTGGATCCACTACTTCTTCTCGAGCATCACCTCGCATGCCGCGGCCGTGCTGCCGGTGGTGCTCGCGGTCGGATCGGGCATCCCCGGCCTGCCGGTCACGACGCTCGCCATGCTCTGCATGTATTCGCTCGGCCTGATGGGCGTGATCTCGCCTTACGCGACGGGACCCGCGCCGATGTATTTCGGCAGCGGCTACATCGGGAAGGGCCAGTTCTGGGGCTTTGGGCTGCTGTTCGGGCTGCTCTATTTCGCGGGACTGCTGCTGATCGTGCTGCCCTGGTTGCAGATCAGTTGAGCGGGGCCGGAAGCTCATACCCCCGGCAGACGAATTTTCTTCGCCGGGGTGGGATTGGGAAAACTTCGTCCAACTCCCCGCAAATATCTGACATTGCAAGGAAGACCTGAAAAGGCGATGGTGCGTGCTGCAGTGCAGCGTGTTCCACCCGAACCCTCACGGCGATTTCACTCTCCGTCGCTTGACGCGACCGGTTCCCGCATGCCCAGGGGGCAGCAGGAACTGTTGTGCATGAAGGCCGCCTCCATGAACGCCCACCAATCGCTCGCGATCGGACAGAAGATCGAAACGCTTGAAGCGATTTCACCTGCCGCTCGGAACGCTGACGCGATGGTCCGTTTCGAGGGCATCTCGAAGATCTATCCGGCCTATCGCGGCAAGCCCGGCGTCAACGCGCTGCAAGACATCGACTTCGCGATTGCGCGCGGCTCGATCACCGGCGTCATCGGCCGCTCCGGCGCCGGCAAGTCGAGCCTGGTCCGGCTGATCAACGGGCTGGAGAAGCCGACCACGGGCCGCGTGATCGTCGACAACAGCGATATCTCGGCGCTGGCAGGCCGCGAATTGCGGCTGGCGCAGCGCTCGATCGGGATGATCTTCCAGCATTTCAACCTGCTGTCGTCGCGCACGGCGGCCGACAACATCGCGCTGCCGCTGGAGATCGCCGGCTGGGCCAAGGCCGACATCAAGGCCCGCGTCGCCGAGCTGCTGGCGCTGGTCGGCATCGCCGACAAGCACGACCGCTACCCTTCTGAACTCTCTGGCGGCCAGAAGCAGCGCGTCGGCATTGCCCGTGCGCTGGCGACGCGGCCGAGCGTGCTGCTGTCGGACGAGGCGACCTCGGCGCTCGACCCGCAGACCACGCGCGCGATCCTCGATCTGCTCGCCAACATCAACCGCGAGCTTGGCGTGACCATCGTGCTGATCACCCACGAAATGTCCGTGGTGCGACAGCTCGCCAAGGAAGTGGTGGTGCTCGACGCCGGCCATGTCGTCGAGAGCGGCCATGTCGCCGACATCTTCACGCACCCCAAGCATCCGATCACGCAGTCCTTCCTCGCCGAAGTCATCGGCGACAGCCTGCCGGTGTCGCTTGCGAGCCGGATCGTGGCGGAGCCGTCCGCCGGCGGGCAGGCCGTGATCCGCGTCCAGGTGCGCGGGGCAGGGGCCGGCGACACGGTGGTGGCGCGGCTTGCCCGCGAGCTCGGTCTCGACGTGGCGCTGCTGTCGGCGCGCATCGACGAGATCGGCGGCCAGCATGTGGGCTCGTTGACCCTCGGTATTCCCGGTGGCGAGGACGCGGTGACGCGCACGCTCGCCTGGCTCTCTCAATATCAACTCCCGGCGGAGCGTCTCGGCTATGTCGCCTGAACTCATCAACCTCATCGTCCAGGCAACAGGCGAAAGCCTGTACATGGTCGGCATCGCGGCACTGGTCGGCACCGCCTTCGGCCTGCCGCTCGGCGTGTTCCTCGCGACCAGCCGGAAAGGCGAGCTGTTCGCGGCGCCCACCATCAATCGCGTGCTCGGCATCGTCGTCAATGCGACGCGCTCCACGCCCTTCATCATCCTGGTCGTCGCCATCATCCCGTTCACCCGGCTCATTGCCGGCACCTCGATCGGCTCGACCGCAGCGATCGTGCCGCTGGTCATCGCATCGACGCCGTTTATCGCGCGCCTGGTCGAAGCTGCGATCCGCGAGGTCGACGGCGGCCTGATCGAGACCGCGTCCTCGTTCGGGGCATCGCCGATCCAGATCGTGCTCAAGGTGCTGATCCCCGAGGCGCTGCCCGGCCTGCTGCTGGCGCTGACGCTCGCGGTGGTCAGCCTGCTCGGCTACTCCGCCATGGTCGGTGCCGTCGGCGGCGGCGGGCTCGGCGATCTCGGCATCCGCTACGGCTATCAGCGCTTCATGCCGGAGATGATGCTGGCTGTCGTGGTCGTGCTGATCGCGCTGGTGCAGCTCGTGCAGAGCGCGGGCGATTATCTGGCACGTCGGGTCAACCGCCGGCTGCGGCAGCGCTGATACACATTTTCTGAAACTGGAGACTTCAATGCGTTTTCTCGCAACCCTTGCGGCTGCAGCCTTGCTTGCGACCACCGCTCAAGCTGAAACCATCCGCGTCGGCGTCACCGCCGGCCCCCATGCCGAGATCCTGGACGTGGTGAAGAAGGTCGGCGCCGAGCGCGGCCTCGACATCAAGGTGGTCGAGTTCACCGACTACGTCATTCCGAACCAGGCGCTGGCGCTGAAGGACCTCGAAGCCAACTCGTTCCAACACGAGCCTTACCTGAAGAACCAGATCTCCAAGACCGGCTGGAAAATCGTCAAGGTCGCGAACACGATCGGCTCGCCGCAGGGCGTCTATTCGCAGAAATTCAAGAAGCTCGCCGATTTGCCGGAAGGCGCCCGCGTTGCAATTGCCAACGATCCCTCCAACGGCGCGCGCGGCCTGATGATCCTGGCGCTGCACGGCGTGATCAAGCTGAAGGACCCGACCAACGTCGCTTCGACCATCGCTGATATCGCCGACAACCCGAAGAAGCTGCGCTTCGTCGAGCTCGATGCCGCCCAGCTTCCGCGCGCGCTGCAGGACGTCGACGTCGTCTCGATCAACAACAATTACGCCGTGCAGGCCGGCCTCAATCCGGCGACCGATGCGATCGCGCGCGAGAACCCCGATGGTCCGTGGGTCAACATCCTCGCCGTCCGCGAGGAGGACAAGGACAAGCCGTGGGTGAAGCAGTTGATCACGGTCTATCACTCCGATCCCGTGAAGGCGTTTCTTGAGACGCGCTTCAAGGGTACGTATTTGCCGACCTGGTAACGTGCCCGGCCTGCATGGTTCGAGACGCCCGCTTGCGCGGGCTCCTCACCACGAGGGTCTGATATCTCGCTGCAAAATGACCTCATCCTGAGGGCCCGCCAGAGGCGGGCGTCTCGAAGGATGGCCGCAAGCGAGCTGCTAGCCACGACTTGTCCTGGAGTAGAAGACGCGCGCGTCAGGCGACAAGCCTCGCGCGCCGCAGTGTCTCCGAGGGCAGCTCGGAGAAGTGGCGCTTGTAGTCGAGCGAGAACTGGCTGAAGTGCCAGAAGCCGTGTTGCACGGCGACGTCGTAGATCGACGTCTCGGTGCCGCTGGCGCGCTTCAGGTCCCGCCGCACCCGGTTCAGCCGCATCGCGCGCCAGTAACGCATCGGGCTCGTGCCCACGACTTCCTGAAAGCAATAGCCGAGCTTGCGCGGGCTCGCGCCGACCGCCTTGCAGACCTCCAGCAGCGACAGCGAGCGATCGCCGCTGCCATGCATCAGCTCGCGGGCGCGATCCACGGTGCGCTTGCGCGCCGTGGCGCTGCGGCCGGGATCGCTGGGCTGGGCCGTCGGCAGCATGTCCATGATCTCGACGAGGAGGGCGTCCTCCAGCGCTTGCCGCGCGGCCGGATCGTCGAACCGTTCGGGTGCGGCCGTGATGGTCTCGTGAATGGCGGCGAGGTGGGCGCGCAGCCGCGCGACCGGCGCCGCCGCCATCTCGATCACCAGCAACTGGTGCCAGACGGCGCGCGGCAATTCGATGTCGAGCCGTGCCGCAAGCTCCGCGATCAGGGCCGCGCTGGCGACGACACCGCGCAGCTCGAAGGCCTTCGGCGTACACATGTCGATCTCGGCATCGATGCTGGCGATTACCTGGGAGCCTGCAACACTGGCCCCGTTGCAATTGACTTCGCCGTCGCCGTGCCAGGGCAGACCGATGCCAAAACTGTCGGCACCGAGCTGGCCGTATTGGCGGACTTGCTGGCTGGTGATTTCGCGGAAGACTTCGAGGCGGGGCAGGGAGAGTTGCGTGAAGCTGCCGCGGAAGGCGCCGGCGCTGATCTGGTCGTAGCTCAACCGCCAGCGACCGAGAGCGGCGCAATGCTCGTCGACGTCGGTACTGCGCGCCTGAAACAGGTTCGCAGCCGAGTCCGGAGTCGGAAGAGTTGCGCTTAAGGCCATGACATCACGTCGAAATTTGCTAGCCCGGAGCTAGCAAGAACCACGCCAGACTGGCACGGCCATGGCCGCTGTCCAGCAAAATATTGCCGGATCTCGATAACGCCCGATGCGGCCTGTGTGCAGTCTTCTCCCTTGCCGTTCCGACATCGCAGTCAGGATGGCCTTGCGGAGGATCGAGATGCGACCGACGGACATCATGCGCGGCAGCCCGCCTGCGCCCGAGGCCCAAGTGACCCGTGCCAATTGGCGCAGCTTTCCCGCCATCCGCTGGGGTTTCACCCACACCCGCGAAGTGCTGCCGACCGCGGAAGTCCGTCGCTCCGCGCATCCCACACAGATGGCAAGCGCGCCGCGCGAGCTGCAAAAGCTCAGCTTCACCGCGCCGGACGGCAAGCCGACCACGATCGAGGCCACACTGCGCGAGACCTTTTCCGATGTGCTGCTCGTCATGCACCGGGGCACGCTGATCCACGAATGGTACGGCGACGGCATGAGCGCGACGACGCCGCATCTGATCTGCTCCATCAGCAAGTCGATCGCCGGCACGCTCGGCGGCGTGCTGGCCGCGCGCGGCCTGCTCGATCCGGAGGCGAGGGTGGTGCGCTACGTGCCGGAGCTGGAGAGCTCGGTCTATGGCAGCTGCACCGTCCGTAACGTCCTCGACATGGCCGTCGCGATCAAGTTCGAGGAGGATTACGAGGATCCGGCCGGCGACGTCGCACGCTATCGTTTCTCCTCGGGCTGGGACGTGCCGCCGCCGGGCGTCGAAGCCGGCCATCAGCGCGCCTATCTCACCACGCTGCGCGGGTCAGGAAAGCCGCACGGCAAGGTGTTCCACTACGTCTCGACCAATACGGAAGTGCTCGGCTGGGTCTACGAGCGCGCCTGCGGCATGCCCTACCATCGCATCCTCTCCGACTATCTCTGGCAGCCGATGGGCGCCGAGGAGGATGGCTCCCTCACGCTCGACAGCCACGGCATGGGCCGCATCGCCGGCGGGCTTTCCGTCACCGCACGCGATCTGCTGCGCTTCGGCGAAATGATCCGCTGCCGCGGCGTGGTCGAGGGACGGCAGGTGGTGCCGGGCTGGTGGATCGACGACATCCACGAGAACGGCGATCCCCAGGCGTGGAAAGACGGCGACCTCGCCGACATCTTCCCGAGCGCCCGCTACCGCAGCAAATGGTACACGATCGATCCGTCGCGGAACGATCTCGCGGGGATCGGAATTCACGGCCAGTGGCTCTACATCGACGCGGCCACCGACACCGTCATCGTCAAGCTCGCGACGCAGCCGAAGGCGATGGACGTTCCGCTCGACCACCGCTGGCTCGCCGCCTTCCGCGCCGTCACCGCGCATCTCGCCCCGCGCTGATTTCTGGTCATCATCATGCCCGATACCGTCAAAGCCAAATCACCGATTCAAGCGGCCGCACCGCATCCGCTCGATCCCCTGACAGCCGAAGAGATCACGGCCGCCTGCACGCTGGTTCGTGCCGCCACGACCTCGCCGGAGAACTGCCGCTTCCCGACCGTCCGGCTGGAGGAGCCGACCAAACAGGAATTGGCTACGGGCGGAGCAGGGCGCCGCGCCTTCGCGCTGACGCTCGACGTCACCACGGGCGAGGCGATCGAGCACATCGTCGATCTCGACCGCAACGAGATCGTCGCGCGCAAGGTCATTCCGAACCGCGAGGCGCCCTATGGGCAGCCGCCGGTGATGCTGGAAGAATTTTTCAAGTGCGAGGCCGTGGTGAAGGCCGATCCAGGCTGGCGCGCGGCGATGGTCCGCCGCGGGCTCACCGACAAGGATATCGAGCTGGTCCAGGTCGATCCGTTCTCCTCGGGCTTCTTCGATTTTGAGTACGAGCGCGGCGCCCGTATCGTGCGCGCCGTCAGCTTTTTCCGCGAACATCTGCAGGACAACGGCTACGCCCATCCGATCGAGGGCGTGGTGGCCGTGGTCGACCTGATCGCCGGCAAGGTCATCGACCTCACGGACGCCGATCCGATCGTGCCGATCCCGCGCAAGAAGCGGAATTACGGCGCGCATGAAGTCAAAAATCCGCGCACCGACATCAAGCCGCTGCATATCGAACAGCCGGAGGGCGCGAGCTTCAAGGTCGATGGCTGGAAGGTCGACTGGCAGAAATGGAATTTTCGCGTCGGCTTCACGCCGCGCGAGGGCCTGGTGTTGCATCAGCTCGCCTACCAGGACGGTGATCGCAAGCGCTCGCTGATCCATCGCGCCAGCGTTACCGAGATGGTGGTGCCCTATGCCGATCCGACCGAGAACCATTTCTGGAAGTCGGCGTTCGATGCCGGGGAATACGGGCTCGGCATGCTCGCCAACGCGCTCGAGCTCGGCTGCGACTGCCTCGGCAACATCCATTATTTCGACGTGCCGGCCGCCGACAACAAGGGCGAGCCCTTCGTCATGCAGAACGCCATCTGCATGCATGAAGAAGACTACGGAATTGCCTGGAAGCATTACGAATTCCGCAACGGCCTGTTCGAGGTCCGCCGCTCGCGGCGGCTCGTCATCTCGTTCTTCGCCACCGTCGGCAATTACGACTATGGCTTCTACTGGTACCTGTACCAGGACGGCACGATCCAGCTCGAGACCAAACTCACCGGCATCATCCAGACCGCCGCCGTGCCATCGGGCGAAAAATACAAATGGGGCGGCATGGTCGACGACAATCTGGGCGGCCCAACGCACCAGCATTTCTTCAACGTGCGCCTGCACATGGATCTCGACGGCGGCGGCAATACCGTCACCGAGCACGAGTTCGTGCCGCGGCCCTGGGGCGCGGACAATCCGCACGGCAATGCGTTCGATACCACCACACGCATCCTATCGCGCGAGCGTGATGCGGCTGCCATTGCGAACGGCGAGACCGGCCGGTTCTGGAAGATCAGCAATCCCAACGAGACCAACTCGGTCGGCAACGCGCCGGCCTACAAGCTGGTCGTCAATCCGAGCCCGCTGATGCTGGCGCAAGAGGGCAGCTATGTGCGCAAGCGCGGCGGCTTTGCGACGAAGCATGTCTGGGTCACGGCCTTCGACAAGGACGAGAAATACGCCAGCGGCGATTATCCCAACGTCCATGCCGGCGGCGACGGCCTGCCGCGCTACGCCGCGCAGAACCGCAACATCGAGAATACCGATCTCGTGGTGTGGCACTCCTTCGGCCACACCCATGTCTGCAAGCCCGAGGATTTTCCGATCATGCCGGTCGAATATGCCGGCTTCATGCTGAAGCCGACCGGATTTTTTTCGGCCAATGCCGCCGGCGACATTCCGCCGGAGCGCAACAGCCGCAGCGTGCTAGCGGGCGACCCGAAGGACGCCGCCGGCGGCGCGTGCTGCCACGCCGGCAAAGCTTAGGCTCGTCGCGCGACAACAACGTTCGCAGCAGGCCGACCAGCGCTGGTTCGCTGGTCGCATGCGCTCGCGGTCGAATTGTCAGGGGAGTATTGCTGCCCCTTTCGAAGGGCCCGCGACGCGACGGCCGCAGGTCGAAAAGATCCCTTCCAATTCCTTTCGAGAGTGATACCATCTTAAGGTTGTATTCCTTAAGGAGATTTCCCATGACCCATGCACTCAATCTCACGCTGCCGATCAAGCAGGATGCCGAGACCCTGGCAAAGCTGCGGAATCTCGAGGCGAGCTTCACTGAGAAGGTTCAGCCCGCCATCGCGGCGGCGCTGAAGCAGTCCAGGATCGTTCATTTCGCCCGGGTCGTCGTCATCGAGGACAAGTACATCCAGGTCATCACCGAATATGAGGGAACGCACCAGGAATACACGGAGTTTTTCCGGCGAGCGCTCACGCCGATATTTGCCGCGATATTTTCCCTGGCAGATACGACTGGCCTGGACATCAACGATCCCAATGCGTTCTTCGAATTCTCGAAGAACCACAACGCGCGCTCGCTGGGCACTGCGACCGACGGCTCAACCGACATCAGCGGCAACCCGTCCGGCTGGCTGTTCTCGGCTTACGACGGAATGACTGTCGCAGACATTCTGGCAAAGCTCGGGAAATAGCTTTCAGAGCGTATTTGCGCTTTCGAGATAGGCCGGCTTTGAGGCTGCCTATCGGCTGACCGTTCTTGCAGGACAGGCGCCATGGTGGATCTCGGCAATTTGCAGGCGATCGTCGCTCGAAGCTCCGCCAAGCCGCTACTCGCGGTTCTGCTGTTTAGGTTTGGCGACGCCGGCGGTGCCAGGTCCTTCCTGCGGCAATGGATACCGCGAGCAGCGGTGGGGGCAGGCCCAGATCCCGATGGTCCCGCGTTCCACTTCATGTTCAGTTGGAACGGCATCGCGACGTTGATGTCGGGTCGCGCCGAACTTGACGTCGCGCAGGGGCGGCAGCAGTTCGAGGTATCGTTCGTCGACCCAGCGCAGGCGCCGGATGGCGGCATTGCGACACAGCTTGGTTTCTTCGACGCCAGCGCTCCGGCCGGATGGTGGGACGGCAAGTTCAAGTCGAGCGATATCGATCTCGCCATCCATATCGGGTTCGATACGCCCGAGCAGAAAGCAGATTGCCTCGCGCAAGTGCGGCAGTCGGCGACAGGCCTCGGTGTCCGGGAATTGTCGCTCGACAGTTGGGACGACCGTGCGCTGTCCGGTTGTCGACCAGCCGACGGCCGCCTGCATTTTGGCTATCGCGATGGAATCACCGCGCCCAATGTTGACTGGCAGGATGCGCCGGGTGCCAGGGCTTCCGACGCCGTCGATTGTCGCGAGATCGTCGTCGGCTATCCGAACAGCGATTTTCCCACTGCACCGTTCAAGCCCGGTCCATGGCAGGACTTCGCGCGCGATGGATCATTCGTCGGCCTGTCGTGGCTTTATCAGGACGTCGCGGCCTTCAACAAATTCCTGAAGGCGAATGCACCGCAGGCGGCGCCGCATGTCGGCCCGGAACTGGCCGAGGAATGGATCGCGGCCAAGATGATGGGGCGCTGGCGACACGGGTCGCCGCTGTCACGCTTTCCGGATGCACCACCATCGACCCCGCAATTGAACGATGCGTTCGGCTATGGCGACGATCCAAACGGCGTCAAATGCCCGCTCGGGGCTCACATCCGCATCGTCAATTGCCGCGATCAGCCGCTGAAATTTGCCAATCAGATTCGTTTCCCCAAGGGGCCGCCGCGCGTCATACGCCGCGGATTTTCCTACGGCCCTCGTCTGGAGGGCACGGAGGACGACGGCAAGGACCGCGGCATCGTAGGGCTTTTCTACTTCGCCAGGATCAACGAGCAATTCTATACCATCCTGCGGTGGATGCATCAGACCGACTTTGCCGACGCCTACATGCGCCTTCCGAACGGAGCCAATGCGCAGGATGCCTTGACCGGAAACCGGGCAGATCCAAAGGCCGAGACCCGGTTCCAGGTTCCGCTCGCGGGGGACGCCTCCGTGACGTTCCAGATGAAGCAATTTATCCGCTACAAGGGCGTTGCAGTGCTGTTTGCGCCGAGCGTTAAAGCGCTCAACACGATGATTGCCGCGTAAGGTTGAACTGCCGGGCTCCCGTCAGCCGTCGCATCGTCGTCGCAGCCATTCGTTCGCGACAGCGCTGATCGCCGAAGCTCCGGCGATCAGCGCGAGACAGCACGCCCGCCGTTTCCACGCGGTCGCGGACAAGCGGCGAATGTTCTCACTCTAGAAGCATTCCATATCCGAGCACTCGCAGAAGCCGGCGATGCACCTCGACGCGCAGATGGGCGCATTGGTCGCACGATTTATTCCCCGGTCTCGATAGATTCTAACTCTGCGTCTCTCGCACTGAGAATGCTCCCGCGTTAGGGCGAGAGTCCAAAAATCATTCCGGCAAAGCCGGCAGTGCGTGGGACCTCGATAGACGTGTCAGACTTCCAACTTCGCTCGTGCTCCAATGCGCGTGTTCGACAGCTTCAGGTGCTTTTCTTCGGCGCCGTCAGCATATTCGCTCTCTGCGTTCCCTTCGCGCGCGTGCAGGCGCAGACTCAAATTCCCACGGTCTCGGTGGAGGCGCCGGCGCAGCGCGCCCGACCCGCGGCGGCGGCCTCGTCGCGGCGATCCGCGACGGCACGGACCGCGCGCGCCAACCGGCGTTCTCCTGCGCAGCGAGCCATGCCGACGCAGTCGGCATCAGCGAATCGCGACACGGATGAACGCGCCAATGGGCCGGTGCGCGGCTTCGTGGCGACGCGGAGCGGCACCGCCACCAAGACCGACACGCCGCTGATCGAAACGCCGCAGTCGGTGTCCGTCGTCACCACCGACCAGATCAGAAACCAGGGCGCGGTCTCGATCGGGGAGGCCTTGCGCTACACCGCAGGCGTCAGCGGCGACGTCAATGGCGGCTCGGACACCCGCTTCGGCGGCCTCCAGATCCGCGGCTTCGACATGACCATGCCGGGCCTTTACATCGACGGCCTCAGGATTCCCTCCAGCAATTACGTGCACTTCAACGGCCTCGACCCCTACGGCGCCGAACGTCTCGAGGTCCTCAAGGGACCGTCCTCGGCAATGTATGGCGGCAGCGGCACCGGCGGCCTGCTCAACTACGTGACAAAGCTGCCGACGGCGCAGCAGTTCGGCGAAGTCTCGATCTCCGGCGGCAGCTTCAACCGCTATCAGGGCCAGTTCGACATGGGCGGCCCCGCCAACAAGGAAGGCACCGTGCTGTGGCGCCTGACCGGCGTCGTCCGCGACGGCGAGACCCAGGTCGACTTCACCAAGGACAATCGCGTCTTCATCGCGCCCGCCGTTACCTTCAAGCCGAACGAGGACACGACCATCACGATCCTCGCCGACTACCAGCGCGACCGGGCCGGGTGGGGGCTCCAGTTCCTGCCGGCCTCGGGCACGCTGTGGCCGAACAACGGGCGCACCATCCCGGTGTCGTTCTTCGCAGGCGTGCCGAGCTTCGACACCTTCAACACTGAGATCGCGACCGCCGGCTACCAGCTCTCGCACGACTTCAACGACTACCTGACGTTCCGGCAGAACCTGCGTTACGCCTATCAGCACAACGAGGAAAAGGTCTTCTACGGCGCCGGCTATACCGACGAGGCCGCCGGCAGCTACGCCCGCGTCGGCAGTTACAGCAACTCGTATATCAACTCGTTCGCGGTGGACAATCAGCTCCAGGGCAAGTTCACCACCGGCTTCCTGCGTCATACCGTGCTGGCCGGCATCGACTATCGCAACAGCGACTTCCGCGATACCGCCTTCAGCGTGACGACCTCGTCGCCGACGGTCAACGTGTTCAACCCGGTCTACAGTTACGACTGGGCCCTGGGCGGAATGACCGACAACACCGGCGTCAAGCAATCGCAGGTCGGCCTATATTTGCAGGACCAGATCAAACTCGGCCGGCTGTCGTTCCAGCTCGGCGGCCGCCAGGATTTCGTGACGACGAAGGTCAACGCCGACCTCTTCAACAGCTCGGCCTCGACCGATGCCTCGGCCTTCACCGGCCGCGCCGCCGTCATGTACAATTTCGACAACGGCATCGCGCCTTACTTCAGCTACTCGGAATCGTTCCTGCCGGTGCTTGCGACGACGGCGACCGGCGCTCTGCTCAATCCCGAGACCGGCGTGCAGTACGAGGTCGGTGTCAAATACCAGCCGCTCGGCTGGAATGCGCTGTTCACCTTCGCGGCCTTCGACCTGACACGCGACAACGTCGTCGTCTATGCGCCGCCGAGCTACACTGCCTCGCAGCTCGGCCAGGTCAAATCGCGCGGCATCGAGCTCGAAGGCACCATGTCGCTCGCCGACGGCTGGAACCTGCGGGCCGCCTACGCCTATGTCGATGCCATGCTGTCGCAGGATCCGGTCAATCTCGGCAAGGCGCCGACGACGGTGCCGCTCAACCGCGCCGGACTGTGGAGTGACTACACGCTCCAGAACGGTCCGCTCGCCGGCGTTCAATTCGGCGGCGGCATCCGCTATGTCGGTGCGACCTGGGGTGACGATGCCAACACGTTCAAGGTGGGTTCTTCGACCGTGCTGGACGCGCTGCTCGCCTACACCCGTGACAATTGGCGCCTGTCGCTGAACGTCACCAACCTGACCGACCTGCGCTATGTTGCCGCCTGCTACGGCGCCGCGTCCGGCTGCTTCTACGCCGAGGGACGCAAGGCCATCGGCAAGCTGACCTACCGCTGGTGAATTCAACGTAACGAGGGTCCGGCCATTGGGGGGCCGGACCTGCTGAAGTGAGACCTGAGCGATGAGAGCGTTATTCGGCAGGCTGCATCGCTGGGCGGGACTGCTCACGGCCGGCTTCCTGTTCTTCTCCGGCATCACCGGGGCGATCATCTCCTGGGATCATGAGATCGACGAGGTGCTGAATCACCACCTGTTCGATGTCACCAGCAAAGGCCCGGCGATTCCCTCGATCGAGCTCGCGAAGATGATCGAGCAGCGCGATCCCCGCGCGCGCGTCGTGTATCTCTTCATGACGCCGGAGGAGGGGCACTCGCTGTGGTTCTTCGTGATGCCGCGGATAGATCCGGCGACGGGAAAACGCTTCGCGATCGACTACAACCAGATTTTCCTCGACCCCAACACCGGCGCGGAGCTCGGCCGGCGCTATTGGGGCGCGGTGTGGCCGGTGACGCGCGAAAACTTCGTCTCGTTCCTCTACAAGCTCCACTACACCATGCACATTCCGGAATTCTGGGGCAGCGATCGCTGGGGCATGCGCGTGCTCGGCGTGATCGCCATCATCTGGACCATCGATTGCTTCGTCGGCTTCTATCTGACGCTGCCCTCGCGACGGCGCGCCAAGGCCGCGCGGGCGCCCCAGGTCACGCGCCAGCTCGAACGCGGCTTCTGGGCGCGCTGGGCGCCGGCCTGGACCATCAAGGCATCGGGCAGCGCCTACCGGATCAATTTCGACATCCATCGCGCCTTCAGCCTGTGGACCTGGGGCGTGCTGTTCATCATCGCCTTCACGGCGTTCTCGCTGAACCTCTATTTCGAGGTGTTCTCGCCGATGATGAAGATGGTGTCGAACTACACGCCGACGCCCTATGAGCAGCGGCCATATCGCGATCTCGACGATCCCATCGAGCCCAAGGTGACGTTTGACGACATCGCTGCGCGCGCGGCGGCCGACGGCAAGGGGCGAGGGTGGACCGTCCCGGTCGGCTCGATCAATTACGGCCCGGCCCATGGCGTTTATGCCGCGGCGTTCTTCCATCCCGGCGACGATCACGGCGCCGGCGGCGTCGGGCCGGCCCAGCTCTATTACGACAGCGAGGACGGCCGCCCGATCGGCGAACGGCTGCCCTGGGTCGGCACCGCCGCCGACATCTTCGTGCAGGCGCAATTCCCGCTGCATTCAGGCCGCATCGTTGGGCTCTTTGGGCGTATCCTGATCTCGATCATGGGCCTCGTGGTGGCGGCACTGTCGGTCACCGGCGTCGTGATCTGGTGGCGCAAGCGCCGCGCCCGCGTCCGGGTGCGCGAGACGGCGGCGATGCGCCTGAACCGGCAGCAGCTCACGCCGGCGGAGTAGGGCCGGCGTGCCGCTCGATCGTCTGCGCGTTTACCGAGTGCGCTCGTTGACGATGGGCATCGCTGTCTGCAGCGCCTGCTCGTAACGTTTCAACTGACTGAGCGAAAATTTCTTCATCGCCAGCAGCTCGTCGGACGTCTTGCCTCTCAATCGCGCGACGTTGGATGTCTTGAACACGTCATCATTCGCCGCCAAGGCGTTCTGTCGAAGCGCAAAAGCACTTTCGATGTTCTGCGACAACAGCCGATTGCGCTCCACCCTCTGTTCGCGTGCTCCACATAGTGAAGCAGTCTATCGGTGGGCATGGCGCGAGCACTGTCTGCATCTCCTTCGATGAGGCGAATCAGCTGCTCATCAACGATATCGGTACATAGGTCGATACATTCGTCGCAGATAAAGACAGCCGGCCCAGCCACCAGCTTGCTCACTTCATGCTCGTTCATGCCGCAGAACGAACAGTAGATGGGACGATCCTGCTGGGCAGGATTCTGCACGCCAGCACTCGGCTGCGCCGCATCAATCCTGGCCGACAGAATATTCCAGTTCTCGTACCCGAACGCTTTCGCGATCAGTTCCAAAGCTTCGCTATGAGTGGTTTGCACGGCATTGGCATTCAAGGCATCGCGCAAGGAACGAGCCATAGCCTTCGCATCGCGGAAATCGCGCATGAGAGCACCCGTATCGGCGAACGGAAAAGATCGGTGCCTGCCTTGCCGACCCGCTCGCCAATAGCGAGGGTGAGGGCGACTTTGATACGTTCACCATCCCCAAAGGGTGCAGGCAGCGGGTGTATCGACCCGATCGAATTTTGGCGTTGGACGGCCGCTCTTGTCAACCTGAAACGGGTACATCGACACCTCCGGCCGCCACGCACGTTCGCAGTTCAGGAGCCGATGAACCTTCCAGTCCGGCACCGGCACAAAGACTGGAGATCGCTCCCAGTCTTCCGGAAATTGCAATGAGATTGCCCGTCTTGCTCTGCCTGCTCGTTTTCGCGACGCCCACCTACGCCGCCACGCCCGAGCAGCACTATCTCGACCTGCGCGATCGCTACATCGCAAAATTCTCCAAAGCCAAGGAGAGCGACGAGACCTTTAAGCAGCACGACGCGGCGCTCAACGAGCTGACGGGCGTGCTGCGCGGCCTGGTCGGGCCGGTCACGATCAAGGGGCTGCCGGCCGAGGGCAAGTCGAACGCCGACACGCTGTTCAAGGGCGACTCGGGCTTCGGCCATCTCGACGGTCTGGGCTTTGCCTCCGAAGGCGACAAGATGCAGGCCGTGGTGACCACCACAGGTCTGCTCAAGCATTGGCTGCGCGAGCACCGCGAGGACGGCCTGCCGCAGGAGATCGCCGCAGCCTTCAAATCGGATCGCTTCTACTATCAAGCCATCCAGGACTCGGCCTTCACCAAATATGCCGAGCTGCCGATCACGAAGCGCGCATCCGCCAGTGCCGCGGTCGCCGTGCTCGGCGTGCGCGGCAACGGCGACCTGAAGGGCGCGCCGCATGAAATCGATGTCGTCGCGATCCAGGGCGACAAGGTCTACTTCCTCGCCGCAACCGACGCCGTGAAGACGGCCGAGATCCCGGCCTGCGAAAAAGTCTGGAAGCAGATGATGGCCAGGAGCACCCCGCAGGACGCCATGGCCAAGGAAGACCAGGCCATGGACGCCTACACCAAATGTTTCGCCAAGGAGGCGCCAAGCCAGAGCTGGTTCGCGGGCGCGGCGAAGAAGGCGCAGAGCCAGCTCGACCTGCTGCCGCTGCGCTAAGCGAACTGCCGTCGAGATTCGGGCCACGGCCGCCTGCCGACGACCGGATGGTCGCCGGGCGCAGGCCACGGTTCAGAACGGATAGTGGCGCGGTCCGGTCTGCACGGTGATCCAGCGCAGCTCGGTGAACTCGTCGATGGCCGCCCTTCCGCCGAAGCGGCCGTAGCCGGACGCCTTGGTGCCGCCGAAGGGCATCTGCGGCTCATCGTGCACGGTGGGCGCGTTGACATGGCAGATGCCCGCCTCGATCCGCTTGGCAACGCCAAGGGCGCGCGCGATGTCGCGGCCGAACACGGCGGAGGAGAGGCCATACTCGGTGTCGTTGGCAACCCGGACGGCTTCGTCCACCCCGCTGACGCGGACCACAGTCACGACCGGACCAAAACTTTCCTCGCCATAGATGCGCATCGCCGGCGTGACGTGATCGACAATCGTCGCCGGCATGATGGTGCTGCTGCCGTGCCCACCCGCCACGACAGTGGCGCCCTTGGCGACGGCATCGTCGATGAGGCCCCTGATGCGGTCGCAGGCCGCGCCGCTGACGAGCGAGCCGAGCACGACATTGCCGTTGCCAGGATCGCCATGGGGCAGGCTCTTCGCTTTCGCAGCGAATTTGGCAATGAAGGCGTCCGCGACCTTGTCGTCAACGACGATCCGTTCCGTCGACATGCAGATCTGGCCCTGGTTCATGAAGGCGCCAAAGGCGGCGGCGTTCACGGCAGCGTCCAGGTCGGCGTCGTCGAGGATGACGAGCGGCGCCTTGCCGCCAAGCTCCAGCAGCGCGCGCTTGAGATGTTTTGCGCAGGCGAGCGCAATGAGGCGGCCGACACGGGTCGAGCCGGTGAAGTTGACGCGGCGGATGGCGGGATGGGCGATCAGCGCCTCGACCACGGCCTGCGCGTCCTCGGGCGCGTTGGTCACGACGTTGACGACGCCGTCGCCGAGGCCTGCTTCAGCGAGGCAGCTTCCGATCAGGCGGTGCACGCCTGGGCTCATCTCGGAGGCCTTCAGCACGACAGTATTGCCGCAGGCGAGGGGCATCGCGACAGAGCGCACGCCCAAAATCACCGGCGCGTTCCACGGCGCAATGCCGAGCACGACGCCAACCGGCTGGCGGAAGGCCATGGCGAGATTGTCGGGCTTGTCGGTCGGGATGACCTCGCCCGAGATTTGCGTGGTCATGGCGGCGGCTTCGCGCAGCATGCCTTCGGCAAGATGCACGTTGAAGCCGGCCCAGCCCGCGGTGGCGCCGGTCTCGGCGACCATCAACGCGGTGAACTCCGGCGCCCGGCGCGCGAGAATGTCGGCGGCGGCGCTCAGCCGCTTGCGCCGCTCGGACGGGCCGAGCTGCGACCAGGCCGGAAAGGCGGCGGCCGCAGCGTCGGCGGCGCGCATGGCATCGTCGATCGAGGCTGCCGCCACTGTTGTCGCGACCTCGCCGGAGATCGGGTTGTGACGCTGAAAGGTACGCTGGTTGCTGGCCGACTGGTCCTTGCCGCCAATGAGAAGGTCGATTGCGTTCATGGAGCTCTCCAAGGATTGCAGGAGGGTTAGGGGAGTGAATTTGGTGCAGGTGACGCGGCGCGCGCCTTGCCGAGATAGGCGCGCTGGATCTCGGGATCGTTCTTCATTGCAGCTGCCGGTCCACTGCCGGCGTTGCGGCCGGACTCGATCAGGTAGACCCGATCGGCGATGTCGAGGCTCGCCCGCGCATTCTGCTCAACCAGCAGCACACTGAGACCACTGCTGCGGATCTGCGCCAGCGCGCGAAACACTTCGCGGCTGAGCAAAGGCGACAGGCCGAGCGAGGGCTCGTCGAGCAAGAGGAGCAACGGGTTCGACATCAGCGCCCGGCCGATCGCAACCATCTGCTGCTCGCCGCCGCTCATGGTGCGGACGGCCTGGCTCATGCGCTCGGCAAGGCGCGGGAACAGTTGCAGTATCTTTGCGAGCCGGTCCGCTTCGCCCGCGCGAGCCCGGGCCGGATAAGCACCGAGCTGCAAATTCTCGGCAACGGTCAGGTCGCCGAAGACGCCGCGTCCCTCAGGCACCAGGGCGATGCCGCGCTCCACAATCAGATGAGCCGGCAGCTCGAAAATGCTCTGCCCATCGAACCGGATCACTGCGCCCGGCGCGGGCCTGACCAGGCCGGCGATGCTCTTGAGCAGGGTCGACTTGCCGGCCCCGTTGGCGCCGAGGATCGCGACGATCTCGCCCTGATTGATGCCGAGCGCGACGTCGGCCAAAGCCTGGTGCTTGCCATAGAAGTGGGAGAGGGCGGCGACTTCAAGCATCCTCACCCCCGAGATAGGCGGCAACGACCTTTGGATCGGACAACACCTCGTCCGGCGCGCCGCGCGCGATCACGCTGCCGGCGTTCATGACGATGCAATGGCCGCACAGCGCCCGGATCGCATCCATGACGTGCTCGACCATGATGATGGTGAGGCCCCGGTCGCGCAGCTTTGCGATCAGGGCGATGCCGGTTTCGAGCTCGCTCGGATTGAGACCTGCCAGCCATTCGTCGAGCAGCACGAGGCGTGGCTGAAGCGCCAGCGCGCGGGCAAGCTCCAGCCGCTTCTGGTCGATATAGGTCAGCTCGCCCGCGGGCGCTTCGTGCATCGCGCCGAGTCCGACCAGATCGAGCAGCTCACGTCCCGTCGGATCCGAACCGCTTGTGGATGCAGGCGCGGCCGAGAACAGGCGGGCGGCTGCAACGTGCTCGGCGACGGTGAGATCAGGCATCACGCGCACCAGCTGGAAGGTACGGGCGAGGCCTAGCCGCGCGATCTGATGTGCGCGCAGGCCGTTGAGCACGGTGCCGCCAAGGCGGATCGTGCCGGACGACGGCCGCAAGGCGCCGGACAGCGTGTTCAGGAGCGTCGTCTTGCCGGAGCCGTTGGGCCCGATGATGCCGACGATCTCGCCCGGCGCCACCGTGAAGCTGACGCCATCGACCGCGCGCAATCCACTGAACGATTTGCTGACGCCTTCGACCCCGAGGAGCGGGGCATCCATCGTGCGGGCGGACGCGGCGGCGCGACGCTCCGCCGAGACGCGCCAGCGTCCGGCGCCGAACAGGCCGATCACACCGTTCGGCAGCACCATGACGATGAGGACGAAGATGATGCCGAGCACGATGCTGAAATGGTTGGGCAGCGTCGCGGTCAGGACCTCGAACAGCAGGACCAGCGGAATGACGCCGAGCACGGGGCCGAACAGCGAGCCTGCGCCGCCCAGCAGGGCCATGATCACGACCTGGAACGAGATCGTCGGATTGAAGGCGATCGCTGGATCGATATAGGTCCAGCGCGGCGCCATCACCGCACCGGTCATCGCCATGAATGTCGCGCTCAGAATGAACACGCCGAGCTTGACCCGCGTGGCATCGATGCCGGAATGACTCGCTGCGGTCTCGTCGGCGCCGATGGCGCGCAAGGCCAACCCATAACGCGAGCGCCCGAGCAGCCAGCCCACCAGGAAGACGAGTGCGGCAAGGCCAAGGAGCTGCCAGTAGAGAATGTCCTGCGTCACGGCGCTGAAGAGATAGCGGCCGACCGATTTGTGGATGTTGACCTCGTACCAGATCACCAGCTGCCGGATCAGCTCGGCAAGCCCGAAGGAGAAGATCACGAAATAGATGCCTGATAGCCGCAGCGTCGAAAGCCCGGTGATGGCGGCGGTGAGTGCGCCCACGCCGGCCGCGGCCAGCAGCACGACGGGCCAGGGCATCGTCTCGCCGAGCACCGCGGCGGTGTAGGCGCCGAGGCCGAAGAACGCGACTGTCGCGAGCGAGATGTAGCGGGTCGGGCCCGAGAACATCGCCCAAGCGGTCGCCAGAATCGTGAAATAGAGGACGCTGATGCCGAGCGCGAGATAATAGCCGTTGGCATAGAGCGGATAGGCGACAATCGCCGCGGCCAAAGCAAGGCCGGCGCACCACAGCAATGTCCGGACAGGCGCCGTCATGACGCGGCTCTCCCGAACAGACCGGTCGGCTTGATCAGGAGCACGCCGAGAAACAGCGCGTAAGTTGCGGCGAGCGTCAGGCCGGGATCGACCAGCCGCGCCACTGCCGTTTCGACCACGCCGAGCAGCAGTCCGGCGACCAGCGCACCCATGACGTTACCGACGCCGCCCATGATGACGACGACCAGCGCCTTCATGGTGAAGACCACGCCCATCGCGGCGTTGAAGGTGAGGAACATGCTGACCAGCACGCCGCCGACGGCGACGAGGCCGCCGCCGAAGGCGAACGCCAGCCCTGACAGGGCCGCCACATCGATCCCGACAAGGCGCGCGGCATTGGCATCGACCGCGACGGCGCGGACGGCGGTGCCGATCCGCGTACGGGTGAGGGCGAGATACACGGCGCCGCCGACCAAGGCCGCAAACAGCAACGCGACGAGCCGATTGACCGCGAGGGTCGATCCCAGCACGACCACGGGAATCGAGAGATAGCTATAGCTGTAATACTGGCCGCCGAAGGCAACCAGCATGGCGCCCTGGATCACGAACAGCACGCCGAAGGTGACGAGGATGCTGTCGATCTCCTGTGCGCCCCGGTCCTTGCCCCGCCGCATCAGCCGTTCCAGCAGGAAACGATAGAGCAGCCAGTTCAGCATCATCGCGACCGGAACCGCGAGCAGCAGCGCGGCCAACGGGCTGAGGCCGAGACCGCTATAGAGAGAGAACGCGCCGAAGGCGGCCGCGACCAGCGACTCCCCATAGGAGAGGTTCATAATCCGCGCCACGCCATATTGTAGCGTCAGGCCGAGCGCGATCAGCGCATACATGCCGCCAAGCACGAGGCCCGGCAGGACGATGTCGACAAGCAGCATGAAACGACGTCCCCTGGACCGGACGGCAGGCAGGCCTTGCAGCGCAAGGCCTGCCAACCAAGCCTACTGCCACTGCGCCTTGGGCACGACCGGCGCCCGCGCGCCCGGAAGCGAGGCAGGCGCGAGCGCGTAGAACTCGCCGTTCTGCCATTGGCCGACGCTCCACACCTCCTGAAGCAGCCCATCCTTCAGCTTGACCTTGCCGATGATGGTGTCGAACGTGCCCGAGCGGATTTCGGCCGCAACCGCGGCACGGTCCACCTTGCCGACCTTTTCGATCGCCTGCTGGAGCACCTGCAGACTCGCATAGGTGATCGAGCTCGCCCAGCGATCCGGCTCTTTGCCGGTGGCCGCCTTGTGGCGCGCCAGATAGTCCTTGAGCTGGGCCGAGTCCGCGTTCCAGCCGCCGATCCCCATTACGCCGTCGCTGTTGGCGGCAAACTTGCCCTTGTAGAGCGGGAAGGCGGTGCCGACACCGACGTAGAATATCTTCGGATTGAACTTCAGGAGCTGCGCCTGCTCGGTCAGCGCGATCGTATCGGGCGGGTAGCTGAAGGCGACGAACGCATCCGGATTCGACGCGATCGCATCCTTCAGCAGCGGCTGAAGATCCTGCGCGCCCATCGGATAGGTCTTGTCATAGGCCAGCGTGAAGCCATGTTTCTTGAAGGCTTCACGTCCGGCGGCCGAGAGCTCGATGCCGAACTGATCGGCGACGCTGACCATCGCAACGTTCGCGCCAATCTTCCCCTCGCTCTTCAGCTTGCCGAGCAGATCGGCCAGCCCCTCGGAGATCTGTGCAGAGGTGGCAAGCCAGAACGTCGCGTTCGACCAGCGCTTGGCAAGCTCCGGCGCCTTGTCGGTCACCGACGTGACCGCAAGGTGCGGGTAGCCGAGACGGTTCAGCGTCGGGCCGACCGCAAGGTTGAGGCCCGTGCTCCAGGGAGGAAGAATGAAATCGACCTTGTCCTGGTTGGCGAGACGCTCGATCGCCTTGACCGCTTCTTCCGAGCTGCTGCGATCGTCGTATTCGACAATCTCGATCGGGAGCTTCTTGTCGCCGAGCTTGATGCCGCCGGTGGCATTCACGTCCTTCACCCACAGCTCATAGTTGGGCAGGGTGGTGATACCGGCGCCGCCAGCATAGGGACCGGTCTTGGAGATGGCATAGCCGATCCGGATCTTCTCCTGCGCATCGGCCGTGGACGCAAAGGTCCCCAGCGCCGCAGCCAAGGCGGCCAGGCTGGTGACGCGCAAAAACGTTCGACGGTTCGCCGAAAACATGTCGATCCTCCCTCGTGTTTCACTCAAGCGATTGTTCGCAACGATGTGAGTGGGTCGTTTCCTCTTGGTCCCGATTTCTTTTCGGCAGGCTTGGTTGAGCCGGCCGCGATCAGGACTTGACCTAGCAAGCACCCCAAGGTTTGTTCGCACAATGGACAAATCCGGCGAAAGATTGGACGTTTCTGGTCGCGACGGGCAAGTGCGTCGAGGCGTCGCGGGCGCCAATCCGGCGCCCGCCGCCACAGCGAGCGGCGCCGCGCCAGTTGGCGCCGCGCTGATCGGATCGCATTACGCTGGGCGGCGCTGGATGCTGACGTCCAAAGCCGCCCGGCCGTTCATTCATCTGCTGTGTCTCCACGGCGCCGCCGCCGCCGAGCTTGGCCATGCCGGCAAGGCGATGACGCTAGTCGGCCCCGCGATGGTCTGGATTCCGGCGGGATCCGCCGAGTATCTGGAGGTGTCGGCGGGGGCGACCGCCGAGCTGCTGCAACTGCGCGCCGGCGTGTGGCATCGCTACCTGCCGCCGTCGGCGGAGGCTGCCTATCTCGCGCTCGAAGGTGCCGGCGGCATCATGGCGCTTCCCGTCGAACCTGATCTCGTGACCACGATGGCGCGTTCGATCGCGGCGATCGCCGCCGAGATCGCCTCGCCCGCACGGAGCGGTGCGGCATCGATCATGTCGGCCGAGCTGACGCTGTGCGTGCTGCGCTTTTGGCGCCTGTTCGCCGGCGACAGCGACCGGGACGAGGAGGGCAGCAGTGCCGAGATTCTGAGCCGCTTCCGCAGGCTGCTCGAGGAACGCTATCAGCAGCATCTACGCGTTCGGCGATTATGCCAAGCTCCTCGGCATGACGCCGGATCGCCTGCACGCACTCTGTAGTCGCGAGCTGAAGCGCTCACCGAGCGAGTTGATCCAGCAGCGCGTCGTCAAGGAAGCCGCAACACGGCTCGAGGCCGGCGCCGTTGCCGTCAAGCAGATCGCATTCGCGCTTGGCTTCAAGGACACCGCGTATTTCAGCCGCTTCTTTCGCAAGCATACCGGCGAGGCGCCCGGCGTGTGGCGCCGCCGCGTTGCGGTCCGCGCGAGAGCCGGACAATCGAGGCCGGCGCTGAATTTTTCCGACTGGCCGTAAACGCCGCTCGGACAGAGTGGATCGGGTTCGGATCGGGATCAGCCGAAGGTGTTCTTCCTCGCCGCGGTGAGACGATTGGCGCAGGGGTTGTGCTTTACAGCGCGACGTTGACGTATCGTGCGGCAATGCGAAAAGTCGATCTAGACCGAGATATACACGAAAGAGAAACCGGCAGGCAGCGACGCGGCGTGGCCGCAGACAAACGTTCCGCGCTCCTCACCATGAGGGGTACCAACGCTATCAGGTCAAAGCGCTGCCGCCGCGATTCCACCCACGGCCACCTTCGCCAAAGATCTCGTACCCCGTCTGCGTCACCACGACCGTGTCCTCGAGCTTGATGAAGCCGCGCTTCGGATGCTTCATGGTGGTCTCGATCGAGACCACCATGCCTGTTTCGAGCGGCAGCCGGGCGTCGGTGTCGTCGTAGGGGACCGGTCCCTTGGCGGTCAGGCGAGGGGCCTCGTGGCTGACAAGGCCCATGCCATGGGCCAGGAAATCCGTGCAGTCGCGCTGGGCGATCTGGGCAAGCTGCCGTTCGGCCGCGACGTAGATGTCGCCGCCCAGGGCGCCCGGCCGGACCGCGGCGAACGCGGCGCGCTGCACGGCTTCGATCTCGGCCAGACAGTCTCTCAGTTCGGCATCGGGCTCGCCCAGCACGGCCATTCGGGCGAGGTCGCCGATATAGCCGTGATAATTGCCGCCGGAGTCGAGCGACAGCACGTCGCCTTGCTCCCAGCGCTGCGATGACGGTGCCCTGTTGTGGCTGCGGCCGCAGGCGAGCAGGCAATATTCGAAAGTCAGGCCGCGATTGGCCTCGGCGACACGCAAGCTGTCCGACAATTGCTGCTTGGTGGTGCCCGGGCCGTGCGCGGCGATCACCTCCAGCATTGATGCAATGACGAGCTCGGACGCCGTCTTGAGCTTGGCAAGCTCATCCGCCGACTTGACCGCCCGCAGCCGCTCCAGCACCAGCAGCGCGTCCTTGAGCTCGGCGCCGGGCAGGGCGTCAGCGAGCGCCCTTCCTGCATCCATCGGCAGGAACGCCATCTCGACGCCGACCCGCTTCAAGGGCACGCCGGCATCCCGGATCAGGCCCACGGCCCGCGTCACGGCATCCACCGAGCCGTTGGACTCGGTCCGGACCTGCGGTACCCATGGCTGAGCCACGGCGCGTTGATGGGTCTCCAGACGGTGGCCGATATAGACCGCCTTATCAGGTGCGCCCTTGGGATAGACCAGGACCGGCAGATAGCGGCTGACGCCCATGGCGTCCATGTAGTCGAAGAAGATCGCGCGCTCGGCGCCGAGCAAGTACTGCACATTGTGCTTGGAGGTCACGACCAGCACGTCGAGGCCGGCGGCCTCCATGAGACGGTCGAGCTTGGCGGCGTCGAACGGAATGGCGCGCGAGCTGTTCGCGCGGGTGACGTTCTCCTGCATGACGGGCTCCTTGAGCGGCGGTTGAGACCGCCTTGTATCGTTGACCTCTTCAGGACTGCGGCGCCTAGTCTAGCACAACCTCCACTCGCGCGCCCCAACCGAACGACCCGATGGAAAATGGAACTGAGAGCGTCTCCAGCTAGCGTCCACGCCTGAGATCCGCGGTCGCGCGCCGAAGAATATCGTGAAGCCAGTCATGCGATGGCTCGCCCTCGATACGTTCGTGCCACAGCAGCCGGACCTCGACCGGGGGTGTGGCGTAAGGCAGCTCGTACGCGGTGATGGCATGCTCACGTTCGAACGCCCGCGCCAATGGACGCGGAACGATGGCCGCGAGTTCAGAGTCCGCGAGCAGGGCGGGCAGCGCAAGGAAATGCGGCAGCGAAACAGCTATGCGCGGCGGCCGGTCGCTTTCGGACAATGCCCGTTCGAGCGCCGCGCGGTCATACATCTCCGATCGCCGGGCGAGGCCGCGCTCAGAGATGAAGCCTCCGATTGCGCCCTCCTGCTCGCCGCCGAAGGAGACAACGACCAGCGGCATGCGCGCCAGGGCCGCGTTGTCGATCGGGCCGAGCTTGCGCTTTCCGCCCACGATCAGCACATCGTCATATTCGAACAACAGCGACGTGCGGAAGCGGCTCGGCGGATCCGAGAAGACGCCGATCGCAACGTCGATGCGACCAAGGTCAATCTGCTCGGCAAGGTCGATCCGTGTCACCGGCTTGATGATCAGGTCGATCGCCGGCGCCTCAAGCCTGAGGATCTTCAGGAGCGGTGACGCCAGCACCATCGTGGTGAAGTCGTTGGCGGCCAGGGTGAACTGTCGGGTCGAGGCCGCCGGAACGAAGCGCGGCTGCTCGACCGCCGCCTCGAGAGATCGTAGGGCTTCGCGAACCTGTGGTGCCATCGTCAACGCGCGCGCTGTCGGCTGCATGCCGGTCGCCGTGCGCACGAACAGATCGTCTTCCAGCATCTCGCGGAGCCGGGCGAGCGAATGGCTCACGGCGGATTGACTGAGCGCAACCCGCTGGCTCGCCCGCAGCACGCTGCGCTCCTCCATGACGGCGTCGAAGACCTTGAGCAGGTTCAGGTCCAGGGTCTTGAAGGAAACAGCCACGTTCAGAACACCGTCGCAGGCGGATCGCGCGCCCGTTGCGTACCTGCGATCGTTTCCAGTTAAGGCCATGCGCGCGGCCGACGCAACCGAGCAGGGCGCCCGGACCGCGACGCCCGGCCGTTCGCGCCACCAATCTGAAGGCGGTTCAGGATCACTCTGCAAGAGTTTCACTTCCGCATTCGCGCGATCCCGTCATGATCCCGACGCCGAATTTGGAGGAGACGGGCAATGAAATCCTGCGGGATGTCGATCGGAGCTTTCGCACTGGTACTGGCGCTGTTCTCGGCGCCGGCCCTTGCGCAGGATGGTCCGGTCAAGCTCGGCGTCCTCACCGACATGTCCTCGCTCTACGCCGACAATGGCGGCCAGGGCTCGGTGGTCGCGGCGCAAATGGCGGTCGACGATTTTGGCGGTCAGGTGCTGGGACGCAGCATCCAGATCGTCGCGGGAGACCACCAGAACAAGGCCGATGTGGGAGCGACCATCGCGCGGCGCTGGCTCGAAAATGAAAACGTCGAGGTCATCCTCGACGTGCCCAATTCTGCGGTCGCGCTGGCGGTGCAGGGCATCACGCGCGACAAGAAGAAGCTCTTCCTCGCCACCGGCGCCGCCACGTCGCACCTGACTGGCGACGAATGCTCGCCGACCGGAATTCACTGGACCTACGATACCTATGCGCTGTCGCAGGGATCGACGCGCGCGATGTCGCGTCTCGGCGCAAACTCCTGGTACTTCATCTCGGTCGACTATTCCCTCGGCGCCCAGCTCGAGGCTGATAGCCGCAAGGTCGTCGATGCCATGGGTGGCAAGGTGATCGGCGCCGTGAAACATCCGCTCAATACGCCGGATTTTTCGTCCTTCCTGCTCCAGGCACAGTCCTCGAAGGCGGACGTGATCGCGCTCGCCGACACCGGCGGCGACTTCATCAACGTCGTCAAGCAGGCCGGCGAATTCGGCATCACGCAGCGGCAGAAGCTGGTTGGGCTGCTCGTCTTCATTGCCGACATTCACAGTCTCGGGCTCCAGAGCGCCCAGGGCCTGATGCTGAGCTCGGCGTTCTATTGGGACCAGAACGAGGACACTCGGGCATGGTCGAAGCGCTTCATCGCCAAGACCCAGAAGGTCCCGACCATGATCCACGCCGGCACCTATGGCGCGGTGATGCACTACCTCAAAGCCGTCCAGGCGGCAGGCACGCTGGATGGTCCGACCGTTGCCGCCAAGATGCGCGCCATGCCCGTGAACGATCTCATGACGAAAAATGGCCGGATCCGCGACGACGGCCGGCTGGTCCGCGACATGTATCTGTTTCGCGTCAAGTCGCCCGAGCAGTCCAAATACAAGTTCGACTATTACGAGCTGCTGGCGACGATTCCTGGCGAGGAAGCCTTCCGGCCGATGGAGCAAGGCGGATGTCCGCTCCTGAAGCAGCCATGATCGGCGAGGGCGCAGCCGTGCAGAGCGGCATCGACGAGATCATCGCAGGTCGCTTTGCATGCCGCGACTTCTCAAGCGCGCCGGTCGGGCGAGGGACCATCGAGCAGATTCTGCGCGTGGCACGGTTTGCGCCAAGCGGCGCCAACATCCAGCCCTGGCACGTCTACGTGCTGGCAGGCGCCGCCAAGGACAGCGTGTCGACGGCACTGCGCGAGGCGCACGAAACGGCCCGCGACGCGCATGTGTCGGAATACCGCTATTACGGCCAGCGACCTGCCCGAACCCTACCTGCAACGACGACAGGAGTTCGGCCGGTTGTTCTACGGCTCGCTCGGCATCGCCCAAACCGATATCGAAGCCAGGAGCGGACAAACCGCCAAGAACTATGCGTTCTTCGGCGCGCCCGTCGGCCTGATCGTCACGATCCACCGGCGCCTGGAGGTCGGCAGCTGGCTCGACCTCGGCATGTTCATCCAGAACGTGCTGCTGGCTGCGGCAGGCCATGGGCTCCAGTCATGTCCGCAGGAGACGTTCTCGAAATACCACCGGATCCTGCGTCCGCTGCTGTCGATCCCGGCGGAGCAAATGGTCGTGTGCGGCATTTCGATCGGCCGTGCCAGGGACCAAATCGCGGGCAGGCTAATGCCGCGCGCGGACATCGCGGACTTCGCCTCGTTCGCGGGCTTTGAAGAACAAAGTGCAACCCAAATGGAAAGGACAACACCATGGGAAGCCGAGACGAATTGATTCAGTGCAGCATTCCGTTTCTCCGCGAGGTCAAGGACATGACGCCCGGTGCGGAGATGGAGCGGTGGCTCAACCAAACATACGGCGAGGGCAGCCAGCTCTACCAGGACCTGGCGCGGCTGATTAAGCGCGGCGTCGAGGAAGGCTGGGCGGCCAACCAGGAGGTCGACGGTCCGAACTACCGGCGCAGCCGCATCCTGGAGCCGATGCCCGAGACATTCCAGTTCAGCATCACGGCCGTCTACATGAACAGCACCGATCCGCGCCGCTTCAAGGACGAGGACGACCACGACGTGCTCCGCGGGCAATATCACGGTCACCCCTATGGGGAACTGAACCTGGTCGTGCCGCTAGACAAGGGCGCCGAGCTCAAGGGCCTGCAGGGCTGGCAAGGGCCCGGCTGGACCGCGCCCGATCCCGGCAGCCGGCACTATCCCGAGGTCCGCGGCGGCGCTGTCATCGCGCTGTTCTATCTGCCCGCCGGACGCATCTCCTACGACTTCGCCGCGCCGTCCTAATCGCCGGCTGGACCATCTCGGGTGACGCCGTGCGCGAGCGTCACCCGTTCAAAAGACTGCACAGCTGAGTCCGCGCGCGGCGATGCGCCGCGACGCCACGGCCAGCAAGGCGGCTCACTCATGAACGGTGGGGAGGGATTGCGGCGACCATGCGCCAGGCGGCAGCCAGTCTGGACCGCCATATCCACAATTCGCATAAGGTATATTATGGAATATATTTATATACAATTAGATCAGATATTTAGATCGAATTCCTGACACCGCGCCTTCGCTTGCCGTTCGTTTTCGGTCTACACCGCGACCGGCCTCTCGGCTCTTGACGGCTACTGTGCATGGGGTTGTTTTTCAGATTTTGAATCCGGCCCATCTGCCGAAAGCCGATATTGCCGCGACGGTGTCCGGCTGCAATAAGCGAGACCTCGCGAGATCGCAGATGACCTTCAGGCCTTCCGTCCGTATAGGTTTGCATCTCAGAACAACAACAAACTTCCGAGGAAGCAGACCCATGAGTTTTTCCCGACGCACGCTTCTCAAGGCCTCCGCCGCGACCGCGGTCCTGGGCGGCCTCGGTGCGCCCCATGTGGCCCGCGCCCAGAGCGCCGAGTTCACCTACAAGTACGCCAACAACCTGCCTGATACCCATCCGCTACGTGCGCGCCAAGGAGATGGCGGCGGCGATCAAGGCCGAGACCAACGGCAAGTTCGACCTTCAGATCTTCCCGAACAACCAGCTCGGGTCGGACACTGACATGCTGAGCCAGATCCGGTCCGGCGGCGTCGAATTCTTCACGCTGTCAGGCCTGATCCTGTCGACCCTTGTGCCGGCCGCGTCCATCAACGGCATCGGCTTCGCGTTCCCGGACTACGGCACGGTCTGGAAGGCCATGGACGGCGACCTCGGCGCCCATGTCCGCGGCGAGATCAAGAAGGCCGGCCTCGAGGTCATGGACAAGATCTGGGACAACGGGTTCCGCCAGACCACGTCGTCGAGCAAGCCGATCAACGGTCCCGACGACCTCAAGGGCTTCAAGATCCGCGTGCCGGTGTCGCCGCTGTGGACCTCGATGTTCAAGGCGTTCGACGCCGCGCCCGCCTCGATCAATTTCGCCGAGGTCTATTCCGCGCTCCAGACCAAGATCGTCGAGGGCCAGGAGAACCCGCTGGCGATCATCTCGACCGCCAAGCTGTACGAGGTGCAGAAATACTGCTCACTGACCAACCACATGTGGGACGGCTTCTGGTTCCTGGCCAACCGCCGCGCCTGGAGCGCGCTGCCGGAGGATGTGCGCACCATCGTCGCCAAGAACATCAACGCCGCCGCCGTTAAGGAGCGTGCGGATACCGCCAAGCTCAATGCGAACCTCCAGCAGGAGCTCGCGGGCAAGGGCCTGACCTTCAACCAGCCTGCGGTGGCGCCGTTCCGCGACAAGCTGCGCTCCGCCGGCTTCTATGCCGAGTGGAAGGGCAAGTATGGCGACCAGGCCTGGGATCTCCTGGAAAAGGCCGTCGGCAAGCTGTCGTAACGCGTTGGGGCCGTCATGGCTCATGTCGAGGTTGAGGCGACCGAAGTGGTGGGCGAGGTGGCTGTTCAGCCCCCTCGCCGATCCTCTGTGCTGGCCTCGCTGGAGCGCCTCCTCGGCCTCGCCGTCGAGATCCCCGCGGCAATCCTGGTCGTCGCCGAGATCGTGATCCTGTTTGCCGGCGTGGTCGCACGCTATGTCGTGCACCGGCCGCTGATCTGGTCGGATGAGCTCGCCTCGATCCTGTTCCTGTGGCTCGCCATGCTGGGCGCGGCGGTCGCATTCCGCCGCTCCGAGCACATGCGCATGACGGCGCTCGTCGCAAGCGCGCGGCCGGCCATGCGCGCCTATCTGGACGTGGTCGCGACCTGTGCGGCGCTGGCCTTCCTGGCGCTGATCGTCTGGCCATCCGCCGAATACGCCTTTGAGGAAAGCTTCATCACCACGCCGGCGCTCCAGATCTCGAACATGTGGCGCGCCACGGCGTTGCCGGCCGGCATCTGCCTGATGGCGGTGTTCGGGCTGCTGCGGCTGCTGCGCGCCGCCGATTACCGCATGGTGCTGACGGCGGTGGTATCAGTTGCCGTCATCGTCGGTCTGTTCTGGCTGGCGCAGCCTTATCTGCGGCCGCTCGGCAACCTCAACCTCGTCATCTTCTTCGTCGGCGTAGCCGGCTTCTGCGTCTTTGCCGGCGTTCCCATTGCGTTCGGGTTTGGCCTCGCGATCTTCGGCTATCTGGCGCTGACCACGCGGACGCCGGTGATGGTGCTGGTCGGGCGGATGGACGAGGGCATGAGCCACCTCATCCTGCTCTCGGTGCCGCTGTTCGTGTTCCTGGGGCTCCTGATCGAGATGACCGGCATGGCGCGGGCCATGGTCGCGTTCCTGGCGAGCCTGCTCGGCCATGTCCGCGGCGGCCTGCATTACGTGCTGGTCGGCGCGATGTACCTCGTCTCCGGCATCTCCGGTGCCAAGGCGGCCGACATGGCGGCGGTGGCGCCCGTGCTGTTCCCGGAAATGAAGCAGCGCGGCGCCAAGCCCGGCGACCTCGTGGCGCTTCTTGCGGCTACGGGCGCCCAAACCGAGACCATTCCGCCGAGCCTCGTGCTGATCACGATCGGCTCGGTCACGGGCGTCTCGATCGCCGCCCTCTTCACCGGCGGCCTGCTGCCCGGCGTCGTGCTCGCCATCACGCTCTGCATGCTGGTGTGGTGGCGCTACCGCCACGAGGACATGAGCCATGTCCGCCGCGCCACAGGTGGCGAGATCGGCAAGACCTTCATCATCGCCCTGCCCGCGCTCGCGCTGCCCTTCGTGATCCGCTACGCCGTGGTCGAGGGCATTGCGACCGCGACCGAAGTCTCCACCATCGGCATCGTCTATGGCACCCTGGTCGGCCTCCTCGTCTACCGCCGCTTCGACTGGCGGCGGCTGTTTCCCATGCTGGTCGAGACCGCGGCACTGTCCGGCGCGATCCTCCTGATCATCGGCACGGCGACCGGCATGGCCTGGGGGCTCACCCAATCCGGCTTCTCGCGCTCGCTGGCTTCAGCCATGACCGGATTGCCCGGGGGGCCTGCGACCTTCATCGCCGTGTCTATCCTGGCCTTCACCATCCTCGGCAGCGTGCTCGAGGGCATTCCGGCAATCGTGCTGTTCGGGCCGCTGCTGTTTCCGATCGCCCGTGCCGTCGGCGTGCACGAGGTGCACTATGCCATGGTGATCATTCTCGCCATGGGTATCGGACTATTCGCCCCGCCCTTCGGGGTCGGCTATTATGCCGCCTGCGCCATCGGACGCGTCGACCCGGCCGAAGGCATCAGGCCGATCTGGGGCTATCTGCTGGCGCTGCTGGTGGGATTGATCATCGTCGCGATCTTCCCCTGGATCTCGATCGGATTCCTTTGAGACGCTTTTGAGGAGGGTGTCGATGAGTGAGCGGCAGAACCAATACAATATCGGCCTCGACAAGACCCCCGCCAACTACGTCCCCCTGAGCCCGCTGAGCTTCCTCGCGCGCAGCGCCGCCGTCTATCCCAACCACGTCAGCGCGGTCTATGAGGGCCGCAGCTTTACATGGCGCGAGACGCATGAGCGCTGCAAGCGCTTTGCGTCCTGGCTCGGCGGCAAGGGCATCGGCGTCGGCGATACCGTCGCGGCGATGCTGCCGAACATTCCGGCGATGAACGAGGTGCACTTCGCCGTCCCCATGACCGGCGCCGTCCTCAATGCGCTCAACATCCGTCTCGATGCGCCTTCGATCGCGTTTCAGCTCGATCATGGCGGCGCCAGGATCATCCTGGTCGATCCGGAGTTTTCGACCGTCATCACCGACGCGCTCGCGCAGATGAAGGGGCCGAAGCCGCTCGTCGTCGACGTCGACGACGCCGCTTTCAAGGGCGGCAAGCGCATCGGCGAGATCGAGTATGAGGCGGCGGTTGCGCAAGGCGATCCGGACTTCGCGGCGATCCCGCCGGGCGACGAATGGGACGCCATCGCGCTGAGCTATACTTCGGGCACCACGGGCAATCCCAAGGGCGTCGTCACCCATCATCGCGGCGCCTATCTCAACGCCGTCAGCAACATCCTCGCCGGCCAGCTCGGCCAGCATCCAGTCTATCTCTGGACGCTGCCGATGTTCCACTGCAACGGCTGGTGCTTCCCATGGACCATCGCGGCGGCCGCCGGTATCAATGTCTGCCTGCGCAAGGTCGAGCCCACAAAAATCTTCGAGCTGATCAAGCAGCACGGCGTCACCCACATGTGCGGCGCGCCGATCGTCTACAACACGCTGATCAACGCACCCGATGCGCCGAAGGGCAGTGCCGCGCGCCGCGTCGTCGGCCTGATCGCCGGCGCCGCACCGCCGGTCGCGGTGCTCGAAGGCGCGGAGAGCATCGGCATCAGGCTCACGCACGTCTACGGCCTGACCGAGGTCTACGGCCCCGCCTCCGTCTGCGCCGAGCAACCCGGCTGGGACGATCTGCCCGCAGCCGAGCGCGCCAGCATGAAGCGGCGGCAGGGCGTGCCCTACCCGCTCGAGGAAGGCGTCACCGTCATCAATCCGCAGACGATGCAGGAGGTGCCCCGCGACGGCGAGACCATCGGCGAGGTCATGTTCCGCGGCAACATCGTGATGAAGGGCTACCTCAAGAACGAGAAGGCGACGAAGGAAGCTTTCGAGGGCGGCTGGTTTCACACCGGCGACCTCGGCGTGCTCGACGAGCACGGTTACGTCATCATCAAGGATCGCTCCAAGGACATCATCATTTCCGGCGGCGAGAACATTTCCTCCGTCGAGGTCGAGGACATCCTCTACAAGCATCCGGCCGTGCTGTTCGCAGCCGTCGTCGCAAAGCCCGATCCGAAATGGGGCGAGGTGCCCTGCGCCTTCGTCGAACTGAAGGACGGCGCCAGCGCGACCGAAGCCGAGATCATCGCCTTCTGCCGCACGCATATGAGCGGCTTCAAGACGCCGAAGGCGGTCATCTTCGGCCCGATCCCGAAGACGTCCACGGGCAAGATCCAGAAATTCCTGCTGCGTAACGACGTCGGCTCGTCGAAGGCGATCTCGGCCTGAACCGAGCCGGCGCGGTCAGTGCGTGTCGAGCCGCATGCCGTCGTAAGCCGGCACCACGCCCGCGGGCAGTTTCTGCCTGATCACCTCGTAATCGACATCCGCCGTCATATTG
The DNA here is from genome assembly GCF_029953005.1 of Bradyrhizobium sp. Mp27. NCBI lineage: Bacteria > Pseudomonadati > Pseudomonadota > Alphaproteobacteria > Hyphomicrobiales > Nitrobacteraceae > Bradyrhizobium > Bradyrhizobium sp. Mp27. The sequence continues at coordinate 166,685 of NZ_JASAUS010000006.1, forward strand.
GTGATGACGGCGCGCTTGGGCTTGAAGCGCTCGATCCAGGACAGCGCATCGTTGATGCTGAAATGGCTGGAATGCTGGGTGTAGCGCAAGCCGTCGACGATCCAGAGATCGAGATTCTCCAGCGCGCCCCAGCTCTCGCGCGGGATGTCGTTGAGGTCGGGCGTGTAGGCGGCATTGCCGATACGATAGCCGAGCGCCGGGATCTGGCCGTGCTGGACCAGGAAGGCGGTCATGGTCACGTCGCCGCCCTTGCCGCTGATGGTCCGGCTTTCGCCGGCCTCGATCGAATGCCGGTGCAGGATCGGCGGGTAGTCACTGCCCTCGGGCGAGATGAAGCAATAGGAGAACCGCGCCATGATGTCTTTCGCGGTCGACTGATTGAAATGGACCGGAATGCGCTTGCGCATGTGGAGCACGACGGAGCGCAGATCGTCCATGCCGTGGGTCTGGTCGGCATGCTCATGAGTCAGGAACACCGCGTCGATGTGGTCGACATTGGTATCGATGAGCTGCTCGCGCAGGTCCGGCGAGGTGTCGATCACGATGCGCGTGGTGCCGTGGCTTGATGTCTGCTCGACCAGCAGCGAGCAGCGGCGGCGGCGGTTCTTTGGATTGTTGGGATCGCAGGCGCCCCAGCCGAGTGCCGGGCGCGGCACGCCGGCGGAGGAGCCGCAGCCCAGGATCGTCAGCGTCAGCGTCATGCGGCTCCCAGTCCTAAGATTTCACCTTGGAGAACAGGCGGAAGAAGTTTTCGGTGGTCTGGCGTGAGATCTCATCGAGCGACACGCCGCGCGTTTCGGCGAGCACCTTGGCGACCTCGACCACATAGGCCGGCTCGTTGCGTTTGCCCCGGAACTTGCCGGGCGCAAGATAGGGCGAGTCTGTTTCAACCAGAATACGGTCCGACGGCAGTTCAGCCGCAAGCGCGCGCAGGGTCTCCGATTTCTTGAAGGTCAGGATGCCCGTGAAGCCGATATAGAGCCCGAGCGACACCGCCTCCAGCGCCAGCTCGCGCCCGCCCGTGTAGCAATGCAGCACGGCACGAAACGATCCCTTGGCCGCTTCCTCCTCCAGGATGCGGCTGCAATCCTCGTCCGCCTCGCGGGTGTGGATCACCAGCGGCAGGCCGGTCGCACGGGCCGCCGCGATATGGGCGCGAAAGCCCCTCGCCTGCGCCTCCGGCGCGCCGTTGTCGTAGAAATAGTCGAGCCCGGCCTCGCCGAGCGCGACCACCTTGGGATGCCCGGTCAACCCGATCAGCTCGTCCGGCGAGATGCCGTCTTCCTCGTCCGCGTTGTGCGGATGGGTGCCGACCGAGCAGTAGACGTCGTCGTAGCGCTCAGCGATGGCCAGGAGCTGATTGAGCTTTCGCACCCGCGTGGAGATCGTGACCATACGGCCGATGCCGGCCGCACGTGCACGCGAGACGATCCCGTCGAGATCTTCCGCAAAGTCCGGAAAATCCAGATGGCAGTGGCTGTCGACCAGCACCGCCCGAACGCCCTAGGCCGCCGGCTCGATGTAGCGCGGGAACGCCGGTGTCGGCGCCGGCAGCGTCGAGCCTGGCGCGATCCGTTTGGCGCCCCCGAGCATCGCGAAGTTCCGCTCGCCCGCGGGAATGCCGAGGCTGTCGAGCAGCTGGTCCGAGGCCGTCGGCATCGCCGGCTGGGCCAGGATCGCGATCTGGCGCACGACTTCGGCGGTGACATAGAGCACTGTCTTCTGCCTGACAGGATCGGTCTTGGAGAGCGCCCACGGCGCCTCGCCCGCGAAATAGCGGTTAGCCTCCGCGACCACGGCCCACACGGCGTTGAGCCAGTGATGGATCTGCTGCGTCGTCATCGCTTCGCGCGATGCGGCGATCATGCCGTCCGCCATCGCCAGAATCGCCTTGTCGTTGTCGCTGAACTCGCCCGGCTCCGGCAGCACGCCGCCGAGCTGCTTGGCGATCATCGACAGCGAGCGCTGCGCGAGGTTGCCGAGGTCATTGGCGAGATCGGCATTGATGCGCGCGACGATGGCTTCGTGGTTGTAGTTGCCGTCCTGGCCATACGAGACCTCGCGCAGGAAGAAATAGCGCATCTGGTCGACGCCATACTGGTCGGCAAGATTGAAGGGGTCGACGACATTGCCGACCGACTTCGACATCTTCTCGCCCCTGTTGAACAGGAAGCCATGGGCATAGACCCTCTTCGGCAGCGAAATGCCGGCCGACATCAGGAATGCGGGCCAGTAGACCGCGTGGAAGCGGATGATGTCCTTGCCGATGATGTGCACGTCGGCCGGCCAGTAGCGCCAGTTCTTGTCGCTCTCGTCGGGGAATCCGACGCCGGTGATGTAATTGGTCAGCGCGTCGACCCAGACATACATCACGTGCTCTTCGTCGCTGGGCACTTTCACGCCCCAATCGAAGGTCGTGCGCGAGATCGAGAGATCGCGCAGGCCGCCGCGGACGAAGCTCACCACCTCGTTCTTGCGCGAGTCCGGGCCAATGAATTCAGGATGATCTTCGTAGAGCTTCAGAAGCTTGTCCTGATAGGCCGACAGGCGGAAGAAATAGCTCTTCTCCTCGACCCATTCGACCGGCGTGCCTTGCGGACCGAGGCGCACGCCGTCGTCGTTCAGGCGCGTCTCGTCCTCGGCGTAATACGCCTCGTCGCGCACCGAGTACCAGCCGGCATAGGTGTCGGCGTAGATGTCGCCATTCGCTTCCATGCGCCGCCAGATTTCCTGGCTGGAGCGATGGTGCTGCTCTTCGGTGGTGCGGATGAAGCGGTCGAACGACACGTTCAGACGCTCGTCCATCTCCTTGAAGCGGCCGGCATTGCGGGTCGCGAGCACGGATGGGGTCAGGCCCTCGTTCTGCGCGGTCTGGACCATCTTCTGACCGTGCTCGTCGGTGCCGGTCAGGAAGAACACGTCCTTGCCGTCGAGCCGCGCAAAGCGCGCCAGCACGTCGGCCGAGATCGCCTCATAGGCGTGGCCGATATGCGGGCTGCCGTTGGGATAGGCGATGGCGGTCGAGATGTAGAAGACGTTGTCGCGCGCCGACGCAGCAACGGGAGTTGCGGCTTGCGGAGCGGCGACGGGCTTCGGCGCAGGCGGCGCCTCAGACTTCGACACCTTGGGCATCGACACCTTCGGCTTCACAACCTTCGGCGGCGTGGCGACAGGAGCCGGTGCGGCGGTCACGGCAGGCGCGGTCACTTTCGCTTTCTTGGCGACCTTCTTCGCCGGAGCCTTGTTCTTCGCCGGAGACTTGGCTGCCTTTTTGGCTGCTTTCTTCACCGCCTTCTTGGCGACGACCTGCTTCTTCGCGGCTTTCTTGCCGGCCTTCTTTGTCGTCTTCGCAGCGCTTTTCTTCACGCCCTTCTTGGCTGCTGCCTTCTTGGTCTTCTTGACCTTCTTGGCACCTGCATGCGCCTTCGCGGCCTTTTTGGTGGCCTTCTTCGCGGCCTTCTTGCCGCTCTTGCGCTTGACGGATTTTTTAGCTCGCGTGGCCACGACGAATTTCCTCTACCGGCTTCTAAAAATTTGGAAACGGACCTGCGCCTAGCGCGTTGCGTCCGCCAGCCAGCCGAACACCGAGAAAACCAAGGGCTTTCGCTCCAGATTGTAGGTTTCGGTGTCGCGCGCGGCGCGGACGATCTTTTCCCATACCTCAGCTAGGCGCGCAAGGCGCGGCAGATTCTGGTTGGCATTGGCCTCGTCGGAGTGCAGGCGTTCCGCGATCCAGCGATCGATACCGTCGATGAAGGCCGCCAGCGCGACGCGGTCACTGGTGCCGAGCGAATCGCCGAGCGTGTGCAATTCGCGCGGATCGACCTGTGGCAGGCGCGCGAGCAGCGCCGCCGTGCGCTGCTGCAGCTTCAGGGCATCGCCGCCGAGCAGCGTCAGCGCCCGCGCGACGCTGCCCTCGGAGGCCTCCGCGGCCTCGCGCAGCGCCGGATCGCTCGGATCGAGGTCAGCCGTCGAAGCTGCGGCGCCGATCACATCATCCGTGCCGAGCGGGCGCAGGCGCAGCTTGCGGCAGCGCGACTGGATCGTGGCGAGCACGCGCGCCGGTGCGTGGCTGACCAGGAGGAACAGCGACTGCTGCGGCGGTTCCTCGAGGATTTTCAGCAGCGCGTTGGCGGCATTCGGGTTGAGCTCGTCGACGGTGTCGACGATGCAGACGCGCCAGCCCTCTGCCGCGGCAGTCGAGCCGAAAAAACCGATCGTCTCCCGCGTCTCGTCCACGGTGATCACGGTGCGCATCACGCCGCGATCGTTGGCGGTGCGTTCCAGCGTCAACAGCCCGCCATGCGAGCTGGCCGCAACCTGCCGCGCCACGGCGTTATCAGGATCGATCGCGAGGGTCTGGGCTTGCTGCACGGACGGCGCCAGCGGCTGGCCGTTGGAAAGCACGAAGCGCGCCATGCGATAGGCCAGCGTCGCCTTGCCGATCCCCTGCGGCCCGCCGATCAGCCAGGCATGCGGGATGCGCCCGCTGCGATAGGCCGCGAGCAGCGCCGTCTCGGCCTCGCGATGGCCGAACAGAAGGCTCGTCTCGCGCGGATGCGGAATGGCGGTTTCGCGTTCGGCCTGGCGCGGGCTCATAGGGAAACCACCGATGCAGGGGTTGGGAGAAGACGGTCGCGCAGCGCCGTCCAGACTCGTCCAGCAACCGTGTCGGGATCGGAATTGGCATCGATCAGGACGCAACGGCCGGGATCGTCCTCGGCGATCTTGCGATAGGCCTCGCGCAGGCCCTGGTGGAAGCTGAGCTGCTCGCCCTCGAACCTGTCAGGTGTGCCGCTACCACGACGCACGGCGGCGCGCTGCAATCCAATCTCGACCGGCAAATCGAGGATGAGGGTGAGGTCCGGCTTGAGATTGCCGATCGTGACCCGCTGCATCGCGTTGATCAGGCCCATCGGCACGCGGCCGAGGCTGCCTTGATACGCCCGCGTCGAGTCGGCGAAGCGGTCGCACAGCACCCAGGCGCCCCGATTGAGCGCAGGCTGGATCACGGTGCGGACATGATCGTCGCGAGCGGCCGCGAACAGCAGCGTCTCGGCTTCGGGCCCGAGCAGCTTGCCCATCCCCGACAGCACCAGGTGACGCATGATCTCGGCACCCGGCGAGCCGCCGGGCTCGCGCGTGACGAGGGTGCGCATCCTGGCCGCAGTGAGGCGGTCGGCGAGCTTCTTGATCTGGGTCGACTTGCCGGTGCCCTCGCCGCCTTCAAAGGTGATGAAGCGTCCGCGTCCGGACGGTCGCTGTGCTGCGCTCTCACTCATGATCAGAGCTTCTCGGCGCCCGCGCGGAACATGCCGATCACGAGCTCGCTGGCACCGTCGATCGCGCGGCGCATGGTCGAGCCGGTGCCGATCGCTTCGGCGGCATAGACGGGCGTCTCCACCGCGATATTGCCGCTGCGCCAGACCTTGACCACGCCGACCTTCTGGCCGGCTTCGATCGGCGCGCGCACCGGTCCGCTATAGACGATGCGCGCAATCAGCTTGTCGCTGCCGTTCTTGTGCACCATCACCTTGACGGGCGTCTTGGCGACGAGCTTGACCGAGCGGCTCTCGCCGCCAAACACTTTTGCGTAGCCAACCTGCTGGTCGGCCGCGATCAGGGTGCGGGTCTCGAAATTGCGAAAGCCCCATTCCAGCATCTTCTTGGCTTCGGTGGCGCGATCCTCAGGATCTTCCAGGCCATTGACGACCACGATCAGCCGCGTGCCGTTCTGCACGGCCGAGCCGACCATGCCGTAGCCGCCTTCCTTGGTGTAGCCGGTCTTCAGACCGTCGGCGCCTTCCATCGAATTGAGCAGAGGATTGCGGTTCGGCTGGCGGATCTTGTTCCAGGTGTACTCCTTCTCGCCGAACAGTTTGTAGAATTCGGGGAAGTCGAGAATGATGTGGCGCGCGAGGATGCCGAGCTCGCGCACCGTCATCTTGTTGCCGGGATCGGGCAGGCCGTTGGAATTGCCGAAGGTCGACTTCGTTATGCCGAGCTCGCGGGCACGCTTGGTCATGAAGTCGGCGGCAAAGATCTTCTCATTGCCGGCAATGCCCTCGGCCAGCGCGATGCAGGCGTCATTGCCGCTCTGGATGATCGCACCATGCAGGAGGTCATCGACCGAAACCTTGCTGTTGATGGCGGCGAACATGGTCGAGCCGCCCGAGGGCGCCCCGCCCTTGCGCCAGGCGTTCTCGCTGATCCGGTACTCGTCGGTCGGCTTGATGTCGCCCTTCTTGATGGCATTGAAGACGACTTCCGCCGTCATCAGCTTCATCATGCTGGAGGGCGCGCGCAGCTCGTCGGCGTTCTTCTCGAACAGCACGCTGCCGCTGGAGGCCTCGATCAGGATCGCGGTGGGGGCGTCGCCATCGAAGCCGGAATCCTCGGCTTTCTTGGCACCCTGGATGCTCTGGTTGGCGGCGTAGAGGGCCCCGCCCCAGCCGATGCCCGCCACCAGAACCGCCGCGATCAGCCCGCGCGCCAGCGCACCGGCGGAGAACCGGGTGCGACCGAGCGGAAAAAGACGAAATGCCATGGCGAAGCCCTGAGAGCGGCGTTCTAACAGCAGGAACCGGTGCGAACAACACGGGGCTGGCCGCCGAACCCGAGATTGCACGATTCTCGGCGCGCCCCTATCGTGGCACCTGATATTTCCCGACCAAACCCCTGAAACAAGGCGGAAAAGCGATGTTGTCCACCCGCGTGATCAAGGCCAACGGGATCGACCTGTTCATCCGCGAGGCCGGCCAGGGTCCGCTGGTGGTGCTGTGCCACGGCTGGCCCGAGCTATCCTACTCCTGGCGCCACCAGATCCCGGCGCTGGCGGACGCCGGTTTCCACGTCGTTGCCCCCGACATGCGCGGCTACGGCCAGAGCGCGGCGCCGGCGGACGTCGCCGCCTACTCGATCTTCGACACGGTCGGCGACGTCGTTGGCCTCGTGCACGCGCTCGGCGAGAGCAAGGCGATGGTGGTCGGCCACGACTGGGGCGCGCCGGTCGCCTGGCATGCGGCGTTGTTCCGGCCCGACATCTTCACGGCGGTGGCGGGCCTGAGCGTGCCGCCGCCATTCCGCGGCCGCGGCAAGCCGCTCGATCTGCCGCGCCAGGGCGGCGTCACCAATTTCTACTGGCAGTATTTCCAGACACCCGGCGTCGCCGAGGCCGAGTTCGAGCGTGACATCGCCCGCACCATGCGCATCGTGCTCGGCGGGCGCGGCCTTGCCGATCCCAGCGCCGCGATGTTCGTCCAGGAGGGCAAGGGCTTTCTCGGTCACGCGCTCGCCGAGGAGCCGCTGCCCAACTGGCTCAGCGAGGCTGACCTCGCCTATTTCACCGAAAGTTTCCGCAAGTCCGGCTTCCGCGGCGGGCTGAACTGGTATCGCAACCTCGACCGCAACTGGGAGCTGACGGCGCCCTGGCAGGACGCGCAGATCCATCAGCCATCGCTCTTCATTGCCGTTCGAAAGACGCCGTCATCACCGGCCTGATCGGCGCCAAGCGCGTCAACGAGCTCGAGCGCGTGCTGCCCAATCTGACGCGGAAGCTGATCATCGAGGGCGCCGGCCATTGGGTCCAGCAGGAGCGGTCCGACGAGGTCAATGCTGCGCTGCTGAAGTTCCTGCGCGAGGCGACTGTGCGTTAGCCGAGATCCTTTTTCATCGCGATATGGGCGGCGCCCGCCTGCCCGGTCTCGGCAAATCCTCGCCGCAGGTAAAGCCTGTGCGCGGCCGGATTGTCCGCGAGCACCGAGAGCGTCAGCGCGCCGACACCCTGCTGCCGTGCGCTCGCTTCGAAAGCGTCGAGGATCTTCGTGCCTGCGCCGCGACCGCAATCGGCCGGCAGCAGCGCGATGTCGATGATGTGCCAGTGCTCGCTTTCGCAATGAAGCAGCAGCCGGCCGATCGCGTTCCCGTCCTGTGTGACGATCAGCGAGATCGCCCCCGGAAACTGCGCGGCATAGCCGGCCGCCTGGCTGCGGAACTGTTGCGCGATGATCTGGCCGACGATCGGCCCGGACAATCCGGTCGCGGTGAATTGCCCTGTCCGCACCTCCTCGAAGAGACGCCGGATGAACGGCTCGTCGATCGGGCTTCCGGGCCGAAGCCGAAGGGCCGGATCGTCCGGGACGATGTCGAGCGGCGCGCCGTCGATCATGACATCGCGCACTCAAGATCGTTCAGGAGCTGCCGAAAGCCGGAAAGATTCCCGCATAGGCGATACACCAGACGATCGCCTGGGTCGGCTGCATGTTGTCGTGCGGCAGGTTCTGCCCGGTGAGTGTGACGGCGCTTGGCACCAAGGTGAGACTGCCGGGTGGCGCCGTGAAGCCGGTGAAGTTCGGGTCGATCGCAACCGTGGTCCCCGCCGCCCCGGGACCTGCCGTAGCGCCTGTCGCACCCTTGTTGCCGAGTTGCAGGGCGTGCGTGTGCCTCGCCATGTTGTCGCCGATCAGCGTCACCGTCGAACTGCCGACGGTCTCGCCGACGACATAATTTTGCAATCCCGGACCTTGCCCCTGGCCGATCGCGACCGAACCGTTCAGGTTCGGCAAGGCGAAATTGGTCGTGCCATTGCCGCCGTAATAGGTACCGATGAGTGCAAATAACGCACTGTAACCCTGAATTGGCAGGAGCTGGCCGCCGCACGGCAGCCAGGCGCTGTTGAAGCCGCCGACCGCAAAAGGAAACGTAAAAGCCTGGATTTCTCCGACGAACGGATCTGACATGTTGTCTTTCCTTGAGACTGAATACGGATGCGTGCGCAGCCTAAGCAAATGCAGTAATTGGCAACCACGCTCGGCATCATGTTGTTGTGCCCGATGCTGTTGCCCGAAGTGGCGACGCAGGGGGCCATCGTGGAGTACGTCCCGGCGTTTGCAATCGGTGCGTAGAGTTCACCTGCTGACGCCGTGGCAAGATGGAGGGTCGGCCCGGGCGTTACATCCGTTGCCGTCGCGGTCGAGGACATCAGCGCATGACTGTGGGTCGGCATTTCGGCTTCGATCAGGGTGTGGTTCTCCTCACCCCCGGGCTGGCCCAGCGTATAGTTCGGAAGGCCTGTCCCCTGTCCCTGTCCGATCGGCACACGGCCGCGTAGATCGGGAAGGTTGAACGTGTTGACGCCATCGCCGCCATAGGTGGTGCCGATCACGGCGTAAAGCGTCTCAAACTGGGCAATCGAGACCGACTGTCCATTGCAGGCGAACCAGCCGTCCGGCACCCGCGGAAAGCCAAACAACCTGATCTCGCCGAGAAACGGATCTGCCATCGCATATGATCCTTTGGTGTGCGCCCGTTCCGATCCGATCGGCGAATGCGCGAATGTGGGAAAACTGAAGTGGACGGATTACGTTTGCGAAAATGCGGCCGTGCAGCCGCTCAGCTTCGCGACGGGAAAATCCCCTGCGTCGCGATCAGATAGCTGATCGTGAGATAGGGCTGCATGTTGTTATGCGGCTGGTTGCCGCCTTCGTTCACCAGATTGGTGGCGGTCGCCAATGGCGTGTCGCCGCTCCCGGCCGTGGCAAAAATCTTCGTCGGATTGGTCGCCGGCAGCGAGTTTGTCGCGAAGACGTTGCCTGTGGGAGGGACGGCCCCGCGTCCGCCTCCTCCAACCGCTGCGGACACTTGAATGAGATGATTGTGGGCCGGGAGCTGCTGCGCATTGAGGCTGGCCATATACGATCCGCCGGTCATGCCCACGGGATATTGGCCGGCGCCACTCGAGCCGAGGATCGAGCGACCGCGGAGATCCGGGAGTCCAAACGTCGTCACTCCATTCCCGCCATAATAGGTGCCGAGCAGCGAGAACAGCGCGGCATTTTGCTGGATGGCCAGCAGCGCACCGTTACACAGCGCCCAACCTCTGGGAATCACTGCGCCCGCAAAAGGCATGATTTGTCCGAGAACCGGCTGTAACGGCATGACCCCTCCCCCAAAAATCTAACGACCCGTCGCGTGATGATGCAAACCACGACGGCAGCACTTAAATTAAAGAATGAATTTATTACGGCCCACTCGCCGAGATTGTTGAACAGCCAGCGTCGACAGTCAAGCGCAAGCGCAACCATAAATTGACACGTCAAGCGTTTCCGTCGATTGCCATCAAAGCACGCTTTTGTTGCCGCTATGCAACGGTTCGCCGGAAAGTAGTGCCCGCGATTTGGTTTCGGCCGTTTGGCTGGCTCGCTCGCTTGCGTTGCGCACCGCGTCCCGTCAAATGCACGCAACGATATAGGCGAATTATTTCACAATCAGGGATTTTAGGCGGATGCTCTATCGAGAGCCGCCGCCAAGGGGGGCCGGTGAGTCACGCAATTGCGGTGGCCATTCCAGAGAAAGTCGGGGAATTGGCGGTCCCGACACGCGATGGTGAAGCTAAGCCTTCGCGGCTATTGCGCTCTCTCTGGCGCGCGGCTCAACGCATCTGCATCGCGGCCGTCGTGATGCTCGGCGCGATGGCAGCGGCGAATGCGGCTTGCGATCAAACGACGGATTCGACGTCGGGCGTGACCATCAACTTCACGTCGGTCGGTCAGATCTATCGCCTGTGTTTGACCGTTGGCGCCGCCGCGGCCGACGACTCGGTTGTATACGGCGTCTATTCCGTCGCGGGCACAGACGCCTTTTACAATGCACCGATCGCAAATTCGAGCGGCCATTCGGGCAGCCCACTGCTCACAGCGGCCGATTATAGTCCGACCACGTCAAAGGCAACTTACACATTTCATCCAACCAACCCGAACCAAAACGGTCAATCCGCGAAGGCTGGCCAAGCCGAGATCGATATTACGCTGAACAGCAAGACAGGTGGCGGACAGGACTCGATCACCCTGTATTACACGCCGGGCTGCAGCGATTTCAACGTGGGCTGCTCCGGCAGTTCGATCGCGAACACCCCTTACACGTTCACGATCAATCTACCCAGCCCCACGGTGACGTCGATTTCACCGACGACCGGGCCGCTCGCCGGCGGCACTTCGGTGGTGATCACGGGCACCAACTTCACCGGGACGACCGGCGCAGCCGGCGTCAAGAGAGCTGGCCCCGCAAATTCGGACAGTAGCTTGAGTGGATTTTCTGCCTGACAGCGGCGAGGATTCTTGCTGCGAATCAGGAGCGAAGATGACGAAGAAGAGCCGCCGGAC